>WHST01000153.1 GCA_009379955.1 Streptosporangiales bacterium
CGCGTCGAGCAGCGCGACCGCGAACGAACCCGGGCCACCGCACTCGCGCGCGGCGAGCTCCGCCGCGGCCGCGACGAGCGTGCTCGCGGTGACGGCGCCGCGCAGCGGCGACCCGCTCGCCGCCGTCGCGGCGGCGACGAGCGCGCCGAGCGCGCAGCCCGCGCCGGTCATCCTGGTCAGCAACGGATGCCCACCGGGGACGGCGTACGTGACGTCGCCGTCGGTCACGTAGTCGACCGTGCCCGACACCGCGACGACGCCGCCGGTCGTACGCGCGAGCTCGACCGCCACGCCGACGGCGTCGGACGAGTCGGCGATCGACTCGACGCCGCGTCCGCCACCTCCGGCGCGGGCGAGAGCGAGGATCTCCGACGCGTTGCCGCGGACGACGGTCGGCGCGGCGGCGAGCAGCTCGTGGGCGACCTGCGTGCGGAACGTGACCGCCCCCACCGCCACCGGGTCGAGCACCCACGGCGTACCGGCGTCGTGCGCGGCGGGCACGGCCGCGTTGATCGCCTCGGCCTGCGGCTCGGTGAGGGTGCCGAGGTTGACGAGCAGCGCGTCCGCGACCCGGGCGAACTCCGCTGCCTCGCCGGGGTCCTCGATCATCGCGGGGGCGGCCCCGGCGGCGAGCAGCACGTTGGCGGTGACGTTCTTCACCACGTCGTTGGTCAGGCAGTGGACGAGCGGCGTACGCCGCCGCAGCGCGGCGAGGTCTGCCACGACGTCGTCGATCGGCATCGTGGGTGGTGCTGTCATCACGGTGACGTCCCTCCGCTAGCGCGAACTAGTTCAGGTTCGACGGGTGTCGGCTCTCAGCCCGGGCGCACCGGGCACCCCGCGTCACGCTCCCGACCGTACAAGGCGACCGGTGTGTCTCTGTCAGTGGGCGTCCGCGTACGTCTTCGCTGCCTTGACGTCGAGCGGGAAGCGCACCTGCGTGTCGCCGAACAGCAGGCGGGTGGCCGCGGCGCCGGCCTCGCGTACCGCATCGGCGACGTCGTCGGCGAGCGTCTCGTCGGCGTGCACCATCACCTCGTCGTGCTGGTAGAAGACGAGGTCGGCGCGACGGTCCGGCGTGCGCAGGTCGGCGAGCGCGAGCCGCAGCCCGGCCAGCAGCGCCAGGGTCCACTCCGAGGTGGTGGCCTGGACGACGAAGTTGCGGGTGAACCGGCCGCGCGCCCGTGCGCGGGCCTGCGTGACGAGCTCGCCCTCGCCGGGCGGCGGGCAGGTGCGGCCGAGGTGGGAGCGGACCAGCTCGCCCTGCTCGCCGCGTCGGGCCGCGTGCTCCAGCAGCGAGAGCGCGGCGGGGTAGCGGCGCCGGAGCGTCGCGAGCGGCGCGGCCGCCTCGCCGCTGGTCTGGCCGTACATCGCGCCGAGCAGCCCGAGCTTCGCTCGGCCGCGGTCGCCGCCGAACGCCTGCGCCGCGAGCGCCTCGTACATGTCGTCGGTGCGGGCCGCCTCGGTCATGCCGGGGTCACCGGACATCGCGGCGAGCACCCGCGGGTCGGCCTGCCCGGCGTCGGCGACGACGAGCACGTGACCGGGATCGGCGACGACCGCCGCGCGCAGCCGGCGCGGGATCTGCAGCGCGCCACCCCCCTTCGTCGCCCAGCGACCGGAGACCACGCCGCCAGGGACGTACGTCGGCCGGAACCTGCCGTCGTGCACCCACGCTGCCTGCCACGCCCAGCCGTTCGCGGTGTGGATCCGAACGAGGTCCTTGTACGCGAGCAGCGCCTCGATCGCCGGGTGGTCGAGGTTGCGCAGCGCCCACGCCCGGGTGGTGTCGAGGTCGTAGCCGTCCTGCCGGAACGCCGCGAGCAGGTCGGCGGGGGAGTCGGGGTTGACCGGACGCCCGAAGCCCTCGTGGACGTCGGCGGCGAGGGCGGCGAGCCGGCTCGGACGCCCGCCCGCGGGATCGGCCGTGCCGAGCAGCTCGGTGAGGACGGTGTCGTGCGCCGCGACGTCCCACGGGAGGCCGGCCGCGGTCATCTCGGTCGCCGCGAGCGCGCCGGCCGACTCCGCGGCGACCAGCAGGTCGAACCGTTGTGGCAGGCCCGTCGCCGCGATGCGGCGCCGCTGGTCGGCGTACGCCTCGACCGCACGTGCGAGCGGCTCGGCCGGATCGGCGCGCGGCGGGTCGACCGCGAACAGGTCGGGTTGCGCGCCGCGCCGTGCCGGCTCGGGCGCGACGTCGAGGGGCTCGCCGGCATAGCGGCGCAGCAGCGCCTCGGTGAGCGCGAGGTCGTGGCAGCGCCGCGGCGTGGCGCGGGACCCGAGCGCGGCGAGGACGGCGGGGTAGTCGGCGGCGGTGTCGGCGAACACCCAGCGCGGGGAGTCGGCACGCTCGCGCGTCTCGACGTACGCCGCGAGCGCCTCGGCACCGGGCATTGCGACGATGTCGCCGGCGGGCGCACCCGACTCGTCGACCTCACGTAGCGCCCCGCTGGTGACCACGACCGGCACGTGCCGATTGTGCCCGACGGCACCGACAGTACGTCTTCGCGCCCCGGGTCTTTACAACGATGGAACGAACCGGTTACAACAAGACCTCGCCCGTCGAGAGGAACCCCCCGATGCGTCGCGTTCCCGGTCCGGTCACCCTCCCTGCCCTCCTGCTCGTCCTCGTCCTCGCCCTCGCGCTCGCGCCCGCGCCCGCGACGTCGGTGCGCGCGGCCGAGGACCAGGCACCGCCGTACACCAACCCGGTCACCGCCGGCTACTCGATCGACTTCCCCGACCCCGCGGTCATGCGCGGCAAGGACGGCTTCTGGTACGCGTACGGCACCGGCGGGCCCTTCGACGAGCAGAACGCGCGGAGCGCGAACTCGAAGATCGCGAGGTCGGCCGACCTGCGCACGTGGACCGAGGTCGGGCCGTTCTTCGCCCCGGGCGCCGAGCCGCCGTACGCCGAGGCGGGCACGGGCTACTGGGCGCCCGACGTCAGGTACCTCAACGGGAAGTACCTGCTGTATGTCACCGTGCCGAACACGAAGACGGTGCCAGGCGGCGGTGACCCGGCGATCGGCGTGGCGACCGCGCCCACGCCGTCCGGCCCGTGGACGCCGGAGCCCGAGCCGCTGATCCCGCCGCGGCCGTTCGGGGACGCGTACGACACGACGATCGACCCGGCGCTGTTCACCGACACCGACGGCACCCACTACCTGTACTGGGGCGGCTTCGACAGCGGCCTGTGGATGGTGCGCCTCTCCGCCGACGGGCTCACCGCCGAGACCGAGCCGCGCAAGATCGGCGCGGCGCGCTACGAGGGTCCGTACGTCGTGCACCGCGACGGCTGGTACTACCTGTTCGCGTCGTCGGCGAACTGCTGCGCGGGTCCCACCACCGGGTACAGCGTCTTCGTCGGGCGCGCGAAGAGCCCGCTCGGGCCGTTCCGCGACCGCGACGGCGAGGACATGGTCGCGAGCCGTGCCGGTGGCACGCCGGTGCTTGCGCCCAACGGCAACAAGTGGATCGGCACCGGACACCACTCCGCCGTCGTCGACGCGTCCGGCCAGGACTGGATGACGTACCACGCCATCGACCGCGACGACCCGTGGCTCGACGTGCAGCCGGGCTTCACCATGCGGCCGATGAGCATCGACCGGCTCGACTGGATCGACGGGTGGCCGATCGTCAACGCGGGCGCGTTCGCGACGGACACCGAGCAGCCGGACGGGCCGGTCGTCAGGGGAGAGGTCGACGACAGGTTCGAGGACGCCGACGCGACCGCCGACCTCTTCGACGTCAGGTCGGGCGAACTCGCGGTCGAGGGTCCCGACCCGCAGTCCGGCGGGTACGCCGCACTCGGGCGCGACACGCTCGCCACCACCCGCGAGCTGCGCGACCGCGACGTGCGCGTCGAGGCTGACGTGCGCACCTCCGACGCCGCCGCGGGTGTCGCCGCGCGCGTGTCGAAGCACGGCGACCAGGTGCGCGCGGTCGTCGACGCCGCCAGGCGTGAGCTGCGCGTCGAGGCGGTCGTGCACGGACGCGTCGTGCGTACGGCCTCCGCGAAGCTGCCGGCGAGCTACGCGGCCGACGCGTGGCACACGCTCGCGTTGCAGGTACGCGGCCGCACCGCGACGGTCGACGTGACCGACAGCAGGCTCGGTGACCCGTGGGCGACGACGGAGCTGCGGCTGCCGTCCACCGGCCGCGCGGGCGCCGCCGGCGTCGTCGCGAGTGGCGACGCGGAGGTCGACAACTTCTCGGCCAACGCCCTCTACCGGCCGGTGACGAAGACCGTGCCGCCGCCGGCGCAGGGCCGGCCGCTGCCGGCGTACTCCGACGAGTTCGGCGACGGCCTCGCCGAGGGGTGGAGCTGGCTGCGTGAGGACACCGCGGCGCGCGTCGTCAGCGGCGACCTGCGGTGGCCCACGCAGGACGGCGACCTCGTCGGCACCGGTACCCCGGCGGCGCTGCTGCGCGAGATGCCGGAGGGTTCGTACACCGTCACGACGAAGCTGCGGCTCGGCATCGGCACCGACGACGTCCGCAACTTCCAGCAGGCCGGGCTGCTCGTGTACGTCGGCGACGACGAGTTCCTGCGGCTCGACGTGGTGGCAGTGGCCGATACGAGGATCGTGGAGTTCGGCAAGGAGACGGTGTTCCAGGGCCGCAGGTCGTGGGGCGGCGGCCTCGCCGGGCCACCGGGCGACACGACCTGGCTGAAGCTGGCGCACCGCCTCGACCCGAAGACCGGCGAGCACCGCTTCCGCGCCGGCTCGAGCACCGACGGCCGGCACTGGACGTGGGGCCTCACCTGGACCCTGCCCGCCGACGCCGATCCTCGCATCGGCCTGGTGTCGCAGGGTTCGCTGCCCGAGACCACCGCGGAGTACGGGCCTGCGATGGCGGAGTTCGACTACGTCCGCGTCAGTCGGCCGTGACGGCGCGTCCGCGTTGCGCGGGCCGGGGTGGCGCGCTGTAGGTAAGGCTAGCCTAAGATGTCCCCATGGCAGGCGGACCGCACGCGCTCTCGGGCATCGACCTCACGTTGCGCTACGGCAAGGAGCCCGTCGTGCGCGAGGCCGGCATCGCGCTGCACCGCGGCGAGGTCACCGCGCTCGTCGGGCCGAACGGCTCGGGGAAGTCGACCCTGCTGCGCGCGCTGGCCAGGCTGCACAAGGTCACCGAGGGCCGAGTCGAGCTCGACGGCGAGCCGGCGGCGCCGCTGTCGGCCAAGGAGTTCGCGCGGCGCGTCACGCTGCTGGCGCAGTCGCGGCCGGTGCCCAGCGGCGTCTCGGTGCGCGATGTCGTCGGGTACGGCAGGCACCCGCACCGGCCCCGGTTCGGCGGCAGCGACGCCGAGGGGCCCGAGGTCGTCGCGTGGGCGCTGGCGGTGACCGGCATCGAGTCGATGGCCGAGCGCGGCGTCGACGAGCTGTCCGGCGGCGAGCGGCAGCGGGTGTGGCTCGCGACGGCGCTCGCGCAGCGTACAGACGTGCTGCTCCTCGACGAGCCGACCACGTTCCTCGACCTGCGCTACCAGGTCGAGATCCTCGACCTGGTCCGTGACCTCGTCGACAACCACGACGTGGCCGTCGGGGTCGTGCTCCACGACCTCAACCAGGCCGCCGCCGTCGCCGATCACGTCGCGCTCCTCGCCGAGGGCCGGGTCGTCGCGAGCGGAGCACCGCACGATGTGCTCACGCCCGACCGCCTCGGTCCCGTGTACGGCATCGACGTCGAGGTGCAGACCGACTCCTCGACCGGACTCCTGTCCTGCCAGCCCGTCGGGCGGCACCACACGCGGCGGCTCGCCGTCCGCGACTGACGCAGCAGCAACCGAAAGGACATCCGTGCGTTCTCCGAAGTCGTTCGCGCCTGCCCTCGTGGCGGTCGTCATGCTGGCGGTCGCCGCATGCGGCACCACCGAGGCCCCGAAGGAGCAGAGCACCGGCGCCGACATCAAGGTCACCGACAGCCGCGGCGAGCAGACGTTGCCCGGTCCCGCCAAGCGGGTCGTCGCGCTGGAGTGGGGACTCGTCGAGAACCTGCTCACCCTGGGCGTCACGCCCGTCGGCATCGCCGACATCAAGCAGTACAACGTCTGGGTGTCCGCCGAGCCCGCGCCGACCTCGGTGAAGGATGTCGGCCTGCGCGAGGAGGTCAGCCTGGACGCGGTCGCCGGCCTCGACCCCGATCTGATCCTCGCCACCACCAGCGGCGCATGCGGCAAGCCGCTGCCGCAGTTCGAGAAGATCGCCGACGTGCTCTGCTTCGACGGCACCGACCCGAACGGCAACCTGCAGCACATGCGCGACCAGTTCACCGCGGTGGCGAAGTCCGTCGGCAAGGGGGCCGAGGGCGACAAGGTCCTCGCCGACTTCGACGCGAAGCTCGCCGACGGCAAGCAGAAGATCGCCGACGCGGGCCTTGCCGGCACGAAGCTCGCCGGTGCGCACGGCTGGACCGACCAGGGCGCACCCGTGGTCCGGATGTTCGGCAAGCGCTCCCTGGGGTCCGACGTCGCCGAGGAGATGGGTCTGGAGAACGCCTGGACCGGCAAGTCCGACGACTGGGGGCTCGCGATGACCGACGTCGAGGGGCTCACCAAGATCGGCGACGCCCAGTTCTACTACATCGCACCGGTCGACAACATCTTCGAGACCAAGCTGCCGAAGAACCGGATCTGGCAGAACCTGAGCTTCGTGAAGAAGGACCAGGTGCACAAGCTCGACGGCGGCACCTGGCTCTTCGGCGGACCGGCGTCGACGAGCCAGTTCGTCGACGAGCTCGTCGCGGCGCTCACCTGACCCGTCGACACCTGCTGACACCGTGACCGAGACGCTGAGCCGCCAGCCCGCCCCCGGCCCCACCGCCGCGCCACCCGCGCCGCGGTGGGGCCGGACCACCCTGGTCCTGGTCGCCGGGCTGGTCCTGGTCGCCGCGCTCGGGCTCGTCCACGTCACGCAGGGGACGTCCGACATCGGCCCGGTCGACCTGCTCCGGCTGGTCTTCGGCGGCGGTGGCGGTGACTCCCGGACGCTCGACGTGCTCATCGGCTCGCGGGTGCCCCGGCTGCTCGCCGGCCTCGTCGTCGGGATCGCGCTCGGTGTCTCCGGCGCGCTGCTGCAGTCGGTCGCGCGCAACGCGCTCGCGACTCCCGACACCCTCGGCGTCAACGCGGGCGCGGGCTTCGCCGTGGTGCTCGTCGCCGTCCTCGGTACGTCGCTCCCGGCACTGTCGACGACCGCGGTCGCGTTCGCCGGTGGGTTGCTCGCCGCCGGTCTCGTTCTCGCGCTGTCCTCGGGCGCGGCGGCCGGCCCGACACGGCTGGTGCTCGCCGGCATGGTCGTCACCCTCGCGCTCGCCGCCGGCTCGCAGGCGCTGCAGCTGATCGACCAGGAGTCGACGGTCGGCTTGTTCGCCTGGGGCGACGGGTCGCTGGTGCAGAGCGGCACCGACGAGACGATGCAGGTGCTGCCCGTGATCGGTGTCGGCGTCGCCGCGGCCCTGTTGCTGTGCCGGCCGCTCGACATCCTCGCGCTCGGCGACGACACCGCCCGCGTTCTCGGGATCAAGGTCGGCATCATCCGCGTCGTCGCCGTGATCGTGGCCGTGCTGCTCGCGGCGTCCGCGGTCTCCGTCGCGGGGAAGATCGGCTTCGTCGGGCTGCTGGCGCCGACGGTCGTCCGGCTACTCGGTGTGCACCGGCTCGCCGGCCTGATCCCGGCCGCGGCGGTCGCCGGCTGTGTCGTCGTGCTCGGCGCCGACGTGCTCACGCGTGCCGTGCTCGGCGGCGCGGCGGGCGTCGACATCCCGGCCGGCGTCGTGACGTCGCTGTTCGGCGCGCCTGTGCTCATCTGGCTGGCCAGGCGGCACCGCGACTCCGGACCCACGCGCACGCCCCCGGCCGCGGGTCATCCGGCGGGGCGTTCCACGCGCTACTTCGCGGTGATCGTGGTCGTGGTCTCCGCGCTGCTCGTCGCCGCCGTCGTCGTCAGCATGCTGATCGGCGACCGGATCGTGCTGCTCGGTGACGTCATGAACTGGATCCGCGGGACGGCGGGCGGCGGCGTCACGTTCGTCCTCGACCAGCGGTTCCCGCGGGTGGTGCTGTGCCTGCTGACCGGGGCCGCGCTCGCGCTGGCGGGCGCCGCGGTGCAGGCCGTCGCCCGCAACCCGCTTGCGGAGCCGGGGATCCTCGGTGTCACCGGGGGTGCCGGTGTCGGCGCCGTGGCGCTCATCGTCCTCGTGCCGGGCGCGTCGGCCGTGTCCGTCTCCGGCGTCGCCGCGATCGGGGCGGTCGCGGCGTTCGTCGGCGTCTACCTGCTCGCCTGGCGTCGCGGCATGAGCCCCGACCGGCTGGTGCTCGTCGGCGTCGGCATGGGCGCACTCACGGCAGCCATCACCACCGCCCTCGTCGTCCGCCGGCAGTACGACATCGGCCCCGCGCTCGTCTGGCTGGCCGGCAGCACGTACGGCCGCTCGCTCACCGACGCCGGACCGGTCGCGGTCATGCTCGTGCTGGCCGTCGTGCTGGCCGTGCTGTCCCACCGGCACCTCGACCTGCTGGCGCTCGACGAGGACACCCCGCGGGTCCTCGGCGTACGGCTCGAACCCGTCCGCCTCGCCATCCTCGGCGTCGCCGTCCTGCTGACCGCCGCCGCCGTCTCTGCTGCCGGGGTGATCGGGTTCGTCGGCCTGGTGGCCCCGCACGCCGCCCGCGCCGTCGTCGGTGGTCGGCACCGGCGGGTGCTCGCGGTGTCGGCGCTGTTCGGCGCGACGCTGGTCTGCGTGGCCGACACCGTGGGGCGTACGGTCATCGCCCCCGGTCAGCTGCCGGCCGGCCTCCTCACCGCCCTGCTCGGCACGCCGTACTTCCTCTGGCTCCTCTGGCGCTCCCGCGCCAGAGGAGCCGCCTAGGCAGCCGCCCCCAGCCGCGATCTGTCGTCCTGGGCGCTTGGGCCGGCACGGTGAGGGGGCCCCTCACCGTGCCCTGCCACGGTCGGGGTGCCCCTCACGGGTTCGGCGGCGGCGACCCAGGGCGCATCACGAGGGGGGAGCGACGGTGAGGGGAGCCGTCAGGCGCCTGCCGTCAGACGCCTGCCGCCGCGTCGCGGGCCCGGCCGCGGAGGGCACGCTCGACGCCGTCCCTGCCCTCGAGCAGGGCGCGCTGGAGCGCGGGGTGCGGCTGGTGCTCCTCGAGGTAGCGGCTCGTGGCCTCGACCGTGGCGTCCGACACGATGAGCCGCGGGTACAGCATCTCGGTGAGCTGCTGCGCCATCTGCCCCGACCTGGTCGACCAGAGGTCGCCGACGGCGTCGAAGTAGCGCGCGACGTACGGCTCGAGCAGCTCGACCTGCGTGGGCTGCTGGAAGCCGAACAGCACCGCGCGCTGGGTGGCGTTGGGCAGCTCGTCGCGCTCGACGACCGACGCCCAGGCGTCGGCCTTCGCCTCGGCGGTCGGGCGTGCCGCGCGGCACATCGCGGCCTTCTCGCTGCCGGCGGAGGTGCGGTCGCGCGCGAGCTCGGCCTCGATCGCGTCGTCGCCGGCGTGACCCGCCGCGACGAGTTTCTCCAGCAGGTTCCAGCGCAGGTCGGTGTCGACGGCGAGGTCGTCGAGGACCACGCTGCCGTCGAGCAGGCCGGCGACCGTGTCGAGCTGCGCCGGGGTCGTGGCGAACCGCGCGAACGCCTGCACGAAGGTCAGCTGCTGGTCGCTGCCCGCAGGCGCGTTGCGCGCCAGCTCGCCGAGCGCGTCGGCGGTCATGGCGCGGCCCTCGCCGTGCCACGTCGGGTCGGCGTAGACGTGCACGGCGGACGAAAGGGTGCCGAGCAGCAGCTCGACGAGCGTGATGTCGGTGATGCCGCCGATGTTCGCGAGGACGAGCCTGACGTAGTCGCGCGCGGGCAGCTCGGCGTCGCGGCACATGTCCCACGCCGTCGACCAGACGAGGCCGCGGGGGAGGGAGTCGCCGATCTCGTCGGCGTGCTCGGTCAGCGAGGCGAGCGACCGCTCGTCGAACCGCACCTTCGTGTACGCGAGGTCGTCGTCGTTGAGCAGCAGCAGGTCGGGCCGGCGCTCGCCGACGAGGTCGGGAACCGCGGTGGTGGCGCCGACGACGTCGAGCTCGACCCGGTGCCTGCGCGCGAAGCCGCCGCCCTCGGCGCGGTCGTACAGCCCGATCGCCAGCCGGTGCGGACGCAGGGTCGGGAACGTCGCGGGTGCCTCCTGCGCGACGGTGAAGGACGTGAACCTGCCGTCGCCGTCGACCTCGAACGCCGGCCTGAGCGTGTTGATGCCCGCGGTCTCGAGCCACTCCTTCGACCAGGCCACGAGGTCGCGTCCTGACGTCTCCTCGAGCGCGGTGAGCAGGTCGGCCAGCGTGGTGTTGCCCCACTCGTGCCGCCTGAAGTAGCGGCGCAGGCCCTCGAAGAACTCGTCCTGTCCCACGTAGGCCACGAGCTGCTTGAGCACCGACGCGCCCTTCGCGTACGTGATGCCGTCGAAGTTCGTCATCACGGTGACCAGGTCGGGGGCGTCGGCCGAGATCGGGTGCGTGGTCGGCAGCTGGTCCTCGCGGTACGCCCAGCTCTTCGTCTCGGTGGCGAACGTCGTCCACGCCGAGGTCCAGCGCGTGGCCGCGGCGACCGCGTGGATGCTGGCGTAGGTGGCGAACGACTCGTTGAGCCAGAGATCGCCCCACCAGCGCATGGTCACGAGGTCGCCGAACCACATGTGCGCCATCTCGTGCAGGATCGTCTCCGCGCGCCGCTGACGGCGTCCCTCGGTGACGCGTGAGCGGAAGATGTACTCCTCGACGAAGGTCACGCAGCCGGCGTTCTCCATCGCACCCATGTTGTACTCCGGCACGAACAGCTGGTCGTACTTGCCGAACGGGTACCGGTAGTCGAAGGCCTGGTGGAAGAAGTCGAAGCCCCGCTTGGTGATGTCGAAGAGCTCGTCCGGGTCGAGGTACTCGGCGAGCGACTGCCGGCAGTAGAGGCCGAGCGGGATGCCGTCGTGCTCGTCGTGCACGTGGTGGTAGTGGCCGGCGACGAGCGCGGTGATGTATGTCGACATCCGCTGCGTCGTCGGGAAGTGCCAGCGTCCGACGCCGTCACCCGCGGGTTCGGCCTCGACGTCGGGAGCGGTGTTGGAGACGACGACCCAGTCGGCCGGCGCGGTGACCGTGAACTCGAACGTCGACTTCAGGTCGGGCTGGTCGAAGCACGTGTACATGCGCCGTGCGTCAGGCGTCTCGAACTGGGTGTAGAGGTACACCCGCCCGTCCGCCGGGTCGGCGAAGCGGTGCAGGCCCTCGCCCGTACGGGAGTACGCGCAGTCGGCGACCACGCGGAGCTCGTTGTGCTCGGCGAGCTCGGGCAGCTCGAGGCGCATGCCGTCGAAACCGCTGACGTCGAGCGCGCGGCCGTTCAGCGTGGCCTCGCGCACGGCGGGGGCACACAGGTCGACGAACGTCGACGCGCCGGGCTCACGGCAGGTGAACGCGATCTCGGTGGTCGACGCGAAGCGTTCCTCGCCCGTGGTGAGGTCGAGGTCGACCCGGTAGGAGGCGACGTCGAGGAGACGTGCGCGCTCGCGCGCGTCATCGCGGGTCAGGTTGATCACGGTCACGAATGGTCTCCTTCGAGGTGCCTCTTTCCGTGCCGGAATCCTGTCACGGGAACATGGGTCGGTTCGAAGGGGTTGTCGCCCTTGATGACCGTTCACCCTGTGTACCCGAACGAGGAGGCGCTGTGACCGACCCGGTGCTGGACGAGCCGACCGTCGTCGACATGTGGTTCGACCCGGCCTGTCCGTGGGCGTGGCTGACGTCCCGTTGGCTGCTCGAGGTCGAGCAGCAGAGGAACACGACGACGAAGTTCCACGTGATGAGCCTGTCCGTCCTCAACGAGGGGCGCGAGGACCTGCCCGAGCAGTACAAGGAGCGGCTCCCCGAGTGGTGGGGACCCGTCCGCGTCTGCATCGCGGCAGCTCAGCAGCACGGCGACGAGGTGCTCGGGCCGCTGTACACCGCTCTCGGCACCAGGAGGCACTACGACAAGCGCGACTTCGACCGTGACGTGATCGTCGAGGCGCTCGCCGAGGCCGGCCTGCCGGAGTCGCTCGCCGATGCGATGGACTCCACCGAGTACGACGATGCCGTCCGCGCGTCGCACAAGGTCGGCATCGACCTGGTCGGCCAGGAGGTCGGCACGCCCGTGGTGCGCGTGGAGGACACCGCGTTCTTCGGGCCCGTCGTCACCCCGGTGCCCCGTGGCGAGGACGCGGCGAGGCTGTGGGACGGCGTCCGGCTCGTCGCCGGCACCGACGGCTTCTTCGAGCTGAAGCGCACGCGTGACCGCGACCCGATCTTCTGGGTGGACGAGCCGGCCGCGTGACCGGCTCGCGCGGAGGTCCGCGCGTTCGCGGGCAGAACTCGTAAGATCAGCGCATGCGGCTGGGTGTCCTCGACGTAGGGTCGAACACGGTGCACCTGCTCGTCGTCGACGCGCACCCCGGCGCGCGGCCGCTGCCGGCTTCCTCGCACAAGACGAGGCTCAGGCTCGTCGAGCACATCGACGGGAACGGCGGCATCGACGCCGAGGGGGAGCGGTCGCTGCGCCATACGGTCGCCGAGGCGCTCGAGGTCGCGGACGACCGGGGCTGCGAGGACGTCCTCGCGTTCGCCACGAGCGCGATCCGTGAGGCGAGCAACGCGGGAGACGTGCTCGACCGCATCCGCGAGGCCTGCCAGGTCGACATCCAGGTACTTCCGGGTGACGACGAGGCGCGGCTGACGTTCCTCGCGGTACGCCGGTGGTACGGCTGGTCGAGCGGGCGGCTCCTGGTGGTCGACATCGGTGGGGGATCGCTCGAGCTCGCCGTCGGCATCGACGAGGAGCCCGACGTCGCCACGAGCCTGCCGCTCGGTGCCAGCCGGCTCACCAGGGACAGGATCTCCGCCGACCCGCCGAAGTCCGGCGAGGTCAAGGCGCTGCGCACGTACGTCAGGTCGCAGGTCGCGTCCGTCGCGCACGACGTCACCAGGGTGGGCGAGACCGACGTCGTCGTCGGCACGAGCAAGACGCTGCGGTCGCTCGCCCGCGTCTGTGGCGCCGCGCCGAGCTCCGCCGGCCTGTACGAGCGGCGCACCCTGCGCCGCGACGCGCTCGCCGAGTGGCTGCCGCGCATCGCCGAGATGGACCATGACAAGCGGGCCGACCTGCCCGGCGTCTCGTCCAGCCGCTCCCGCCAGCTGCTCGCGGGGGCGATCGTCGCCGATGCCGTGATGGACCTCTTCGGGACCGAGTCGATGGAGATCTGCCCCTGGGCGTTGCGCGAGGGCGTCATCCTGCGCCGCCTCGACTGGATCGGCCACGAAGGCCACTAGGTGGGTCCGCCCGTGCGCCTGCCAGAATTCCGGCCATGCGCGTGTACATCGGGTCGGACCATGCCGGATTCGAGCTCAAGGCTCACCTGCTCACCTGGCTGGCGGAGCAGGGCCACGACGCCGTCGACTCCGGACCGGAGAAGCTGGATCCCGAGGACGACTACCCGCCGTTCTGCATCCGCGTCGGCGAGAGCGTCGTGGGCTCGTCCGGCAGCCTCGGCATCGTGCTCGGCGGCTCCGGTAACGGCGAGCAGATCGCCGCGAACAAGGTGCGCGGCATCCGCGCCGCCCTCGCCTGGTCGGTCGAGACGGCGAGTCTGGCGCGTCAGCACAACGACGCCAACGTCCTCGCCGTCGGTGCCCGCATGCACAGCGCCGACGAGGCTGCCGCGTTCGTCGAGGCGTTCCTCACCACCCCGTACTCTGGCGAGGAACGGCACACCAGGCGCATCGGCATGCTCGCCGCGTACGAACGCACGGGTCAGGCACCGCCGCTCCCGTAGCTACTTCGACCTGAAAAACCCTGTGGGGTCGTGACGGCGACCTCGGCAGACGGTTGGGCGGCTATCGGTGACCGGTCAGGTGGGCATGATTCATCCCGGTGGGGCTCTTCACGCTGCCAGCGCTCCGACCTTGACC
>WHST01000154.1 GCA_009379955.1 Streptosporangiales bacterium
CCTGCCCGAAACCGCCCCGCAGACCCCCGAGCCGGGGTCAAGGGGGCTCGGCAGAGAACCCGGCAGCCGTTCGGGAACCACCGCGAGCGTCCGAAGGCCGGGTCATCCCGGGAATGGCTCATTGATCAGCGCATCCCTAGCACGGTGTTTACACCACCGAAGCACGCGGAGCGGGACACTGGACAGGGTGGAACTCATCGAGAAGCAGACCGCACCACCCACCAGGCGGCACATCGCGATGGTCGCGCACGACAACAAGAAGGTCGAACTGCTCGGCTGGGCGGAGTTCAACCGCCTCACGCTGGCGCAGCACGCCCTGTACGCGACCGGGACGACCGGCACCATGCTCCAGTACGAGCTCGGCCTGCCCGTCACGCGCTTTCTCAGCGGCCCCGTCGGCGGTGACCAGCAGATCGGGGCCAAGATCGCGGAGAACGTGATCGACCTGCTGGTGTTCTTCTGGGATCCGCTGGAGCCGCAACCGCACGACCCGGACGTCAAGGCCCTGCTGCGGCTCGCGAACGTGTGGAACATCGGCGTCGCGTGCAACCTCGCGAGCGCCGACCTGATGATCTCGTCCCCGCTGCTCGCGAGCGACTACCAGCGCGCGCGTCCCGAGGTCGACGACCGGCCCTGGACCGACGGGCAGGTCGTGGCCTGAGGGCCGCCGCTCGGGACAACCGGGACGGGCAGGCCGGACGAGGCGGCACTAGTCTTCGAGGGAGGAGATCGGGAGACGAATTCGCGCCATGACCGAGAGCCAGCCACCGCGGGAGGCCGACGAGCCGACCGCGCCGGAGGCCGACGAGCCGGTCTTCCGGTTCGATGCGCTCGGCGTGCAGATGGAGCCGGGTGGCCGCGCCGACACGGGCCCGCCACCGTTCGAGCGGCCGGAGCGGCCCAGGCGCCGGTCGTTCGAACCGGCCGAGGTGCCACCCGACCCGCCTCGGTCCCCTCCCGCGTCCCGGGTCGAGCCGCCCGCACCGGCCGAACCGATCCCGTGGGCTGAGCCGCCGCCGAGGTACGCGCCGCCGGTGTCGGTCCAGCCGAGCTGGGCAGACCCGTCGCAGCCGTACGGCCGGGCGGAACCCCCACAGCAGGCACCGTGGGCCGAGCCCCCACAGCAGGCACCGTGGACGGAGCCCCCGCCTCCGCAGCCTGCACCGTGGACGGAGCCCCCGCCTCCGCAGCCTGCACCGTGGGCCGAGCCCCCACAGCAGGCACCGTGGGCGGAACCCCCTCAGCCGGCACCGTGGGTCGAGGCCAGGCAGCAGGCTCCCCCGGCAGGGCCGGAGTCACCGACCCCGTGGGACGAGCCCGAGCCCCAGCCGCCGTGGGCGCAGCCCCGGCAGCCGCAGCCGCCGTGGGCGGAGCCCCCACAGCAGGCGCCGCTGGCACCGGTGGCCGAGCCGCCCCCCGACTGGATGCCGCTGGCCGAGCCGTACGACGAGCCGCCAGAACGGGCGCTGGCGGAGGCGCCACGACCGGGCACCGCACGACGCCGGCGCGAGGTGTCGACGCCGGTACGGTCGCCAGGCACCCGCCGGAACCGCGCACAGCCGTCACCGCTCGGCGACCTGGCCGACGTGCGCACGGTCGCACTCGTCTGCCATCTCGGCGGCCTCGTGGTCGGCTTCCTCGCTCCGCTCGTCGTCTTCCTGCGGTACCGCCACCGGTCGTCGTTCCTGCGCGTCCACTCCGTCGAGGCGCTGAACTTCCAGCTCGTCCTCGCCGTCCTCTACGCGGCCGGCGCGCTGCTGCTGCTCACCGTCGTCGGTGTGTACGTCCTCGTCGCGACCTGGCTGCTCAGCCTGGTGCTCGGCATCCAGGCGTCGCTCGCCGCGAACGGCGGCCACGAGTACCACTACCCGGTCACCCTGCACTTCGTGCGCTGACCGTCAGCGCGGCGTGACCCCACCCACTCCACCGGGCAGGTGCAACGTGGGCGCGCCTCGGTGGCGGCGTCCGCGGGTCCGGTTACCTTCGGTCCGTGGGACGCAGCAGGGACTACGGATCCGACGTGCTCGCGGGTGACTGGCGGGCGGCGCACCGTCGCACCGTCCCCGAGGTGCCGGCCGAGCGCGGGCTCGTCGTGGAGGAGACCGATGGCGGCTTCTGCGGCGCCGTCGTCGACTGGGCCAAGGACACCGTGGTGCTCGAGGACCGGCACGGACGCCGCCGGCACTTCCCGTGGGGTCACGGCTACCTCCTCGACGGCGATCCGGTCGCGCTCGTCCGCCCGACACCCTCGCCCGCGGCCACCGGCCCGGCGCGCACGGCGTCGGGGTCGATCGCCGTCACCGACCACCGCGCCCGCACCGCGCTGGCGAGCCGCATCTACGTCGAGGGCGTCCACGACGCCGAGCTCGTCGAGCGGGTCTGGGGTCACGACCTGCGCGTCGAGGGCGTCGTCGTCGAGCCGCTGCACGGGGTCGACGACCTGCCGGCCGTCGTCCACGCGTTCGGGCCGGCGCCCGGACGCCGGCTCGGTGTCCTCGTCGACCACCTCGTCGAGGGGTCGAAGGAGAGCAGGATCGCGGCGTCGGTCCGGTCGCCCCACGTCCTCGTCGTCGGGCACCCGTACGTCGACATCTGGCAGGCCGTGCGGCCGTCCGTGCTCGGCATCGACCGCTGGCCCGAGATCCCCCGCGGGGTCTCGTGGAAGGAGGGCGTGTGCGCCGCCTTCGGCTGGCCGGCGCATGACGCCGCCGACCTCGGCCATGCCTGGAAACGCATCCTCGGGCGCGTCCGCGGCTACGCCGACCTCGAGCCCGCCTTGCTGGGACGCGTCGAGGAGCTGATCGACTTCGTCACCGGCGGGTAGCGGCTACGCTCGGACGAGCACAGCGGGGAGAACCGACCATGACCGACAGCGACGGACAGCAGGCGCAGCCGCCACCGCAGCAGGGACCGCCGGGCCCGTACGGTCAGCGGCCACCGGGACCTGGCGGCTGGCAGCCGCCGGCTCCGGTCAACCCGAGCGACGAGCGCACCTGGGCGATGCTCGGCCACCTCGGCGGCATCCTGCTCGGGTTCATCGCTCCGCTCATCGTTTACCTCGTCTACAAGGACCGTTCCGCGTTCCTGCGCCGGCACGGCTCCCAGGCGCTCAACTTCCAGCTCACCATGCTCATCGGCACGATCGTGGGTGCCGTGCTGACCGTCGTCATCATCGGCATCCTCGTCCTCGTCGCCGTGGCGGTGGTCATCATCGTGTTCAGCATCGTGGCCGCTATGGCCGCGAACCGCGGCGAGGACTACAAGTACCCGATGACCATCCAGTTCGTCAGCTGACGCGGGCGTCAGGCGACCGGTAGCTCCGGCTCCACCAGGTCACGCACGAGCGCGTCGGCGAGCAGGCGGCCGCGGGTGGTGAGCGCGAGCCGACCGGCCGTGTACGCCCGCGCGTCCGCGAGCCCCTCACCGACGGCCCTCGCCACGCGGTCGCGTCCTGCGGACGTCAGCTCGGCCACCGGCAGGCCGTCGGCGAGGCGCACCGCGAGCATGATCCGCTCCATCCGGCGTTCTCCTGTCTCGAGCACCTCGCGCGCCTGCGCGGGCGTCGTGCCGGCCCGCAGGCGTGAGGTGTACGCCCGCGGATGGCGCACGTTCCACCAGCGGGTGCCGCCGACGTGGCTGTGCGCGCCCGGGCCGAACCCCCACCAGTCGCCGCCGGTCCAGTAGAGCAGGTTGTGCCTGCTGCGCTGCTCGGGCGACGCCGCCCAGTTCGACACCTCGTACCAGTCGAGGCCGGCGGAGGCGAGCGTCTCGTCCGCCTGGAGGTAGCGGTCGGCGAGCACGTCGTCGTCCGGCGCCTCGAGCACGCCGCGGCGCACCTGGCTCGCGAGCTTCGTGCCCTGCTCGACGATGAGCGAGTACGCGGAGACGTGGTCGGGACGCATGGCCACCGCCGTGTCGAGGCTGCGCTGCCAGTCGGCGGTCGTCTCGCCGGGGGCGCCGTAGATGAGGTCGACGCTGACGCCGCGGAACCCGGCGGCCCGCGCCCAGGCGACGGCCGCCGGCACGCGTTCGGGGTCGTGCGTGCGGTCGAGCGTCCTGAGCACGCGCGGGGCGGCCGACTGCATGCCGAAGGAGATCCTGGTGAAGCCGGCCTCCACGAGCCGCGCGAGCGACGCCTCGTCGACCGAGTCCGGGTTGGCCTCGGTGGTCACCTCGGCGCCCGCGGCCATGCCGAACTCCGTGCGCACGGCGTCGAGCAGCCGCGCCAGGTCGTCCGCGGGCAGCAGCGTCGGCGTGCCGCCGCCGAAGAACACCGTGGCGGCCGGCAGCTCGACGCGGGCGCCGAGCACCTCCCGCGCCAGCCGGACCTCGCTGATCGCGACACCGGCGTACTCCTGCTGGGACGCACCCTCGCCCAGCTCCTGCGCCGTGTAGGTGTTGAAGTCGCAGTACCCACAGCGACGCGCGCAGAACGGGACGTGCACGTAGACGCCGAACGGTCGGGTGCCGAGGCCGTCGTACGCCGACGCGGGAAGCGAGCCGTCGGACGGCACCGGCTCGCCGTCGGGCAGGGAGCCTGGCATGCCTCCATGGTCGCATTGCGTCGGCGCAGGTGGCGGAGAGTCCGCTTTGCCAGTCGTTCACCTGCGGGCCGCTGACCGCTCACCCCCGCTGCTTACGCTTCGCGACGTTCGACCATGAGAACCCTCTCATATTGGTCACGAGACCTGAGGAGCCCCGCGGTGACCGATGCCCGTAGCAAACGCCTTCTCCCCATCCTCGACGCCCCTAGGGCGCACGGCGGACGCAGTTCGATGACGTGCCGGTACAGGTGCGGCGACGCCTGCTTCCACCCCGTGCCGAACCGGTCGGACAACGAGTACTTCGCCGACATGGTGACCGAGGCGGTCGCGGACCGGCTGTCGCGGCGCGGGGTGCTGCGCATCGGCGTGGCAGGGACCGTTGCGGCCGGGCTCAGCGCCGGCCTCACGCTGCCTGCCGCTGCCGCCGAGAAGTCCGGCACGGCGGCGACCGAGGTGGCGAAGGGCTCGAGCCTCGGGTTCGCTCCCGTCCCGCCGAATACCCTCGACTCCATCGTCGTGCCGAACGGCTACGACCACGACGTGCTCATCAGGTGGGGCCAGCCGATCCTCCCCGGCGCGCCCGCGTTCGACCCGCACCGGCAGGCGCCGGCGGCGCAGGCCATGCAGTTCGGCTACAACAACGACTTCGTCGGCGTGCTCCCCCTCGAGCGCGACGACCGGGCGCTGCTCGTGGTCAACCACGAGTACACCAACGAGGAGCTGATGTTCCCCGGGTGGAAGGGTCACGAGGCCGCCACCGACAAGCAGAAGCAGATCGCGATCCTCGCGCACGGGATCTCCGTCGTGATGATCGAACGGGCGGGCAGGACGGGTCGCTGGAAGGTCGTGCCGCCGGCGAAGGCGCGGAAGTACAACCGGCGCATCCACGGCCGCACGACGTTCGCGTTCACCGGTGCCGCGGCCGGCTCGAAGCTGCTCAGGACGTCCGCTGACCGCACCGGCAAGAAGGCCCAGGGCACGTTCAACAACTGCGCCGGCGGCATCACCCCGTGGGGCACGATGCTGTCCGGCGAGGAGAACTTCAACCAGTACTTCGTCGGCGGCGACGGCGCACCCGAGGCGGACAAGGCAGCGCTACTGCGCTACGGCATCCCGACCGACACCCGCTACCCCGACGCCAGCCGCCGGTGGGAGACCGTCGACGAGCGCTTCGACCTCACCGCGGAGCCCCACGAGGCCAACAGGTTCGGCTGGATCGTCGAGGTCGACCCGTTCGACCCGGACTCCACACCGCGCAAGCACACCGCGCTCGGCCGGTTCAAGCACGAGGGCGCCAACGTCAGGCTCAGCGACGACGGCCGCGCGGTCGCGTACATGGGCGACGACGAGCGGTTCGACTACCTGTACAAGTTCGTGTCGAGCAGGCGGATGCGTGCCGGCAGCGGCGCGGCCGTCCGCAGGCACAACCTCGGCCTGCTCGAGGACGGCACCCTCTACGCCGCGAAGCTCTCGTTCACCTCGGCGGACGAGATCGACGGCTCGGGGAAGCTGCCGTCCGACGGCGCGTTCGACGGCAAGGGCGAGTGGATCCCGCTGGTGAAGGGCGACCGGTCACTCGTGCCCGGCATGACCGTCGACGAGGTGCTCGTGCACACCAGGTTCGCGGGCGACAAGGTCGGCGCGACGAAGATGGACCGTCCCGAGGACGTCGAGCCCAACCTGAGGACCGGCAAGGTCTATGCCGCGCTCACCAACAACACCGACCGCGGCATGCCGGGTAAGAAGGAGGGGGCGACCGAGGTCGCTCCGCGCAACGAGAACAAGCACGGCCAGATCCTCGAGCTCACCGAGCAGGGCAACGACGCGGCGGCGACGAGGTTCACCTGGTCGCTGCCGATCGTCTGCGGCGACCCGGCCGACGAGTCCACGTACTTCGCGGGCTACGACAAGACGAAGGTCTCGCCGATCTCCTGCCCGGACAACGTCGCGTTCGACCCGGCGGGCAACCTGTGGATCTCCACCGACGGCAACGCGCTGGAGGCCAACGACGGGCTGTTCGCGGTGCCGCTGAAGGGCGAGGAGCGCGGGCACGTCAAGCAGTTCCTCACCGTGCCGGTGGGCGCGGAGACCTGCGGACCGTGGATCGCCGACGACGCTCGCACGGTGTTCGTCGCCGTCCAGCATCCGGGCGAGGTCGACGATGCGTCGTTCGAGGAGCCGGCCAGCACCTGGCCCGACGGCTCGTACGCCCGCCCCGCGGTCGTGAACGTCTGGCGCAACGACGGCGGCCGCGTCGGCAGCTGACCGGACGACTCGTCAGTGGCAGGCGTCGCCGTGGCGACGCCTGCCACTGACAGATGCGGCTACTTCTTCTTGTCGTCGTCGTCGTTCGACAGGGCGGCGATGAACGCCTCCTGAGGGATCTCGACGTTGCCGACCATCTTCATCCGGCGCTTGCCCTCGCGCTGCTTCTCCAGCAGCTTGCGCTTGCGGGTGATGTCGCCGCCGTAGCACTTGGAGAGGACGTCCTTGCGCAGCGCGCGGACGTTCTCGCGGGCGATCACCCGGGAGCCGATGCTCGCCTGGATGGGCACCTCGAACTGCTGGCGCGGGATGAGGCCCCGCAGCCGTTTGGTCATCTCCACGCCGTAGGAGTACGCCTTGTCGGTGTGCACGATGGCGCTGAACGCGTCGACCTGCTGGCCGTGCAGCAGGATGTCGACGCGGACGAGCTCGGCCGCCTGCTCGCCGGCCGGCTCGTAGTCGAGTGACGCGTAGCCGCGGGTGCGTGACTTCAGCTGGTCATAGAAGTCGAAGATGATCTCGGCGAGCGGGAGGGTGTAGCGGATCTCGACGCGTTCCGGCGAGAGGTACTCCATGCCGAGCAGCGTTCCCCTGCGCGCCTGGCAGATCTCCATCACCGCGCCGACGTAGTCGGTGGGCAGCAGCACCGTCGCCCGCACGACCGGCTCGTAGATCTCGGCGACCTTGCCCTCGGGGAAGTCGCTCGGGTTCGTCACCTCGTGGCTGCTGCCGTCGTCGAGCACGACCCGGTTGACGACGTTCGGGGCAGTGGAGATCAGGGTCAGGTCGGCCTCGCGCTCGAGCCGCTCCCGCACGATCTCCATGTGCAGCAGGCCGAGGAAGCCGCACCGGAACCCGAACCCGAGCGCGGCGGAGGTCTCCGGCTCGTAGACGAGCGACGCGTCGTTGAGGCGGAGCTTGTCGAGCTCCTCGCGCATGGTGGAGTACTCGTCGCCCTCGACGGGATAGAGCCCGGCGAAGACCATCGGCTTGGGTTCCCGGTACCCGGGGAGTGACTGGGTGGCGGGCAACTTCGCGGCCGTCACCGTGTCGCCGACCTTCGACTGACGGACGTCCTTGACGCCGGTGATGAGGTAGCCGACCTCGCCGACACCGAGGCCCCTGGTCGCCTTCGGCTCGGGCGAGATCACCCCGACCTCGAGCATGTCGTGGGTGGCACGGGTGGCCATCATCTGCACCCGCTCGCGGGTGCAGATGTAGCCGTCGACCATGCGGACGTACGTGACGACGCCGCGGTAGGTGTCGTACACCGAGTCGAAGATCATCGCGCGGGCGGGCGCGTCGGCGTCGCCCTTCGGCGCAGGCACCTCGGCGACGACGGCGTCGAGCAGCTCGCGCACGCCGCTGCCGGTCTTGGCCGACACCTGCAGGACGTCGCCGGGGTCGCCGCCGAGCACGTGCGCGATCTCCTCGGCGTACTTCTGCGGCTCGGCCGCGGGCAGGTCGATCTTGTTGAGGACCGGGATGACGTGCAGGTCGCCCTCGACCGCCATGTAGAGGTTCGCGAGCGTCTGCGCTTCGATGCCCTGCGCAGCGTCGACGAGCAGCACCGCACCCTCGCAGGCCGCGAGCGACCGGGAGACCTCGTAGCTGAAGTCGACGTGGCCGGGGGTGTCGATGAGGTTGAGCACGTACTCCTCACCGTCGACGGTCCACGGCAGCCGGACGGCCTGCGACTTGATGGTGATGCCGCGCTCGCGCTCGATGTCCATGCGGTCGAGGTACTGCGCGCGCATGCTGCGCTCGTCGACGACACCGGTCAGCTGGAGCATCCGGTCGGCGAGTGTGGACTTGCCGTGGTCGATGTGCGCGATGATGCAGAAGTTGCGGATGCGCGCGGGATCAGTGCGGTGCGGCACGGTGGTGTCGACGATCCTTCGGTGGGCGATGACCTGGTCGGCTCCATCGTCCCACGGCCGGGTCCGCCCGCGCTCCCGGTGGCCACGCGGTCGCAACGGATCCCACGTCCACCTGGGGTCCCCGGCAGGGGTTCTGGCCCCCGCTGGGGACCCCGGTAGGGGCCAGGACCACGACCGGGGACCCCAGGTGTGGGCGGGCTCGGTTTGGGGGGTGGGCGGCGGCGCTGGTAGCCTGGGCAGTCGCGTGGCGCTCGCCGCGCCCGTCCCAACTCCGTCGAACACTTCGAGGCTCGCGCGTGGCGAATATCAAGTCCCAGATCAAGCGGAACCGGCAGAACGAGGCCGCCCGGCAGCGCAACAAGACCGTGCGCTCGTCGCTGAAGACCTCGGTGCGCAAGTTCCGCGAGGCGGCCGACACCGGCGACACCGAGCAGGCGCGCACCCTGCTGGTGGCCGCGACCCGTGAGCTCGACAAGGCCGCCAGCAAGGGCGTCATCCACAAGAACGGCGCCGCCAACCGCAAGTCCGCACTGGCCAGGCGCGCCGCCCAGCTCGGCTGACGCCTTCCCGTACGACCCCGCCTCCGGTCATCGCCCCCTGGCGCAGCGGGCGATGGTGACGACGGCACGCTCCAGCGCGTACGCGGGGTCGGCTGCCTCCCCCTTGACCCGGGCATCGGCCTCTGCCACGGCCTGGACGGCCTGGGTGATCGCCTCGTCGGTCCACCCC
Source organism: Streptosporangiales bacterium (assembly GCA_009379955.1). NCBI lineage: Bacteria > Bacillati > Actinomycetota > Actinomycetes > Streptosporangiales > Streptosporangiales bacterium. The sequence goes on from WHST01000154.1 coordinate 9,419, forward strand.
CGCGCCTGCTTGCGGGCGCGGTCGATCTTCCACGGCGGCATGCCGAGGTCCTTGACGAGGTCGGCCGACCGCTTCCCCTCGGCCGCCCGGACCAGGGCGAGCGACCTGACACCCTGCGCGAGCGCGCTCGTGACGAGCACCGGCGCCACCCCGACCGCGAGCGCCCACCTGAGCTGCTCGAGCGCGTCGGCCGCGCGCCCCTCGACCGCCCGGTCGGCGACCGTGAAGCTCGTCGCCTCGGCCCTGCCCGTGTAGTAGCGCGCCACCGTGTCGGCGTCGATCCGCGGCGCCGCGTCCGGCCCACCCGCGTCGGCGACGAGCTGGGCGCAGGCCATCGCGAGCTCGCGCAGGTCGTTGCCCACCGCGTCGAGGAGCGCCCGCGCGCCGCCGTCGGCGAGCGTGCCGCCCAGCCGGCGGGTCTCGGCGACGAGGAAGTCGAGCCGCTCCCCGTGCCGCTTCACCGGCGGGCAGTCGACCTTGCGCGCCTTGGCCTGGGCCGCGAGGTCGAGGACGCCCTTGCCCCTGTTGCCGCCCGCGTGGACGAGCACGATCCGCACGTCGTCGGCCGCCTCACCGACCAGGCCGGTGAGCTCGGCCACGACGTCCTTGCCGAGCGACTCGGCGGACCGGACGACGACGACCCGCGGCTCGCCGAACAGCGACGGGCTCGTCAGCTCGCTCAGCCGGCCGGCCTCGAGCTCGCCACCGGTGAGCTCGTGCACCTCGGTGCCGGGGTCGGCGGCGCGCGCGGCGGAGAGGACGCCGGAGACGGCGCGGTCGACCAGCAGCTCCTCGCCGCCGGTCACCAGCGTGACGGGGACGAGCACGTCGGACTGTGTGGTGGCGGGCACGTGGACAGCATGCCACGCGCTCCCGACGGCGCCGTCGCTCACTGGTCAGCGGCGGTGCCGCCGGTGCTTCACCTCACCACCATGGACTTCACCTCGTCCCGGCACGAGGTGAAGTCCATGGTGATCACGTTGACGTGATCAACGGGGACCACAGGGGCTACATGTCGTCGCGGCCGCGGACGGCGACGGCCAGGGTGCCGCGGGCCGGCCGGACGAACGCGATGTCGCCGTTGCGGTCGGTGCGGTAGATCCGCATCCGCCGGGCGGTGAGCGCGTCGAGGGTACGGTCCGCCGGGTGGCCGTAGTCGTTGTCGACGCCGGCGGAGATCACCGCCGCGCGCGCCCCGGTCGCGGCGAAGAAGTCGTGGTCCTGCCTCGACGAACCGTGGTGCGGGACCTTCAGCACATCGGCACGGAGGTCGGCGCCCGCGGCCAGGAGCTCCTCCTGGCCGGGTGGCTCGACGTCGCCGGTCAGCAGCACGGACAATCCCTGCCACTCCGCGCGGACGACGAGGCTGGCGTCGTTCTCCGCCGAGCTCTCCTCGTCGGACTCCTCGGCCTCGACACCGGGCGCGACGCTTCCCGCCGGCGGCCACAGGACCCGCAGGGTGAGCGGGCCGACGCGCCACCGGGTGCCGGTCACCGCGTGCGAGACGGGTACGCCCGCCGCGGCCGCGTCGGACCGCACGGCACGCCACTGCTCGGGCGGACTCTCCAAGGGACCGGTCACGATCGCCCCGACCCTGCGGCCACGGAGGACACCCGCGAGGCCGCCCGCGTGGTCGGCGTGCAGGTGGGTGACGAGCAGCAGCGGCACCCGGGTGATGCGCAGCCGGTCGAGGCAGTCGCGGACCGGCGCGGGCTCCTGTCCCGTGTCGACGACCACCGCCGCGCCGTCGCCCGCGTCGAGGACGAGCGCGTCACCCTGGCCGACGTCGCACGCGACGAGCCGCCAGCCGTCCGGCGGCCACTTCGGTGCGGTGACGTGCAGGACAGCGCCCGCGACGAGCACCCCGGCGACGACCGCGGCGCCCGCCCTCCTGGCCCGGCGGAACGGCACCAGCAGCAGCCCGCCGACCGTGACGAGCGCGAGTGCGACCGCGCCGCCGACGCCGCCCGGCCATCCGATCGCCGCACCTGGCACGGCTGCCGCCACCCGGCCGACGTGAACGAGCCACCAGGTAGGCGGCCACGCACACCAGCCGATCAACCCCGCGACCTCGGGCAGGACGGGATGGACCACGGTGGCGACGACGCCGATGACCGTGACCGGCGCGACCGCGGGGGCGGCGGCGAGGTTGGCCAGGACGCCGACGAGGTTGACCTGCGACGCGAGTAGCACGATGACCGGCCCGCACATCACCTGCGCCGCCGCGGGCACGGCCAGCGACTCCGCCAGCCACCGCGGGGTGCCGCGGGCGACGAGACGGTCGCGCCACGGCGGGGCGAGGACCAGCAGGCCGAAGGTCGCGAGCACCGACAGCGCGAACCCGTACGACCGGGCGAGCGTGGGGTCGGCGTAGACGAGGACGATCACCGCGGCGAACAGGGCGGGGAGGCAGCGCCGCGGCCTGCCGGTGGCGAGCGCGAGCAGCGCGATGCCGCCCATCACCGCCGCGCGGAGCACGCTGGGCTCCGGCCGGGCGAGGACGACGAAGCCGACGATGCCGAGCGCGGCGACCACCGCGAGGACGCGCGGTGGCATGACCGCGCGCCGACCGAGCGCGAGGACCACACCCGTCACGACGGCGAGGTTGGCGCCGGACACGGCGAGCAGGTGGGTGAGGCCGGCACGCTTGAACTCCGCCTCGACGCGTTCGGACAGCCGCGAGGTGTCGCCGACGACGAGGCCGGGGACGAGACCGCGCTCCTCGGGCGGCAGCCCGGCGACGGAGTCGCGCAGCCCGGCGCGGAGGGAGGCGGCGACCCGTTGATGCGCCGGCGGGCGGCCGACCTCGCGCGGCGCGCTCTGCGCGTAGAGCACCGCGGCCAGGACGCCGGGGTCGTCGGGCGTCGCCAAGGACCCGCTCACTGCGACCCGCTGGCCCGGCGTCACCGCGCGCCAGCCGGCGTGCCGGGTGATGACGAGCACCGGCTGGCGCCCGGTGTGTGCGGTGCCCTCGGACGCCAGCCGGCGCAGGCTCGCGCGCACGGTGACGGTGCGGCCGCGATCCCAGACCGGGCCCGACTCCGTCCCCACGACGGGATCGGCCGACACGACCAGCTCGACCCGCACGTCCGCCTCCGCGGCGGCGAGTCGCGGCAGTGGGCCGGAGCCGAGCGTGGCGAGGTGGGCGGCGCACGCGAGTGCAGCGGCCGCGCCGGACACCAGGGTCGCCGGCAGGATCCAGCGCGACCGCCGTGGCAGCCGGCGACCGGCGAGCCGGGACGCCACCGCGAGCAACAGGCCCACCGCGGCGACCACGAGCGCGATACGCACTCCCGCACCGAGAATGGCGAGCGCGGTCACCCAGCAGGCCAGCGCGGGAGCGCCCAGCCGCAGGTCGGGCGGCTGGGCGGGGAGCAGGTCCGCGCCGCCCGTCGCCGTCACACGCGGACCTTCGGCTCGAGGTCCGCGAACCGGCTCGGTCCGATCCCCGACACGTTCTTGAGCTGCGCGACGTTGCGAAAGCCACCGTGCTCGGTGCGGTAGTCGAGGATGCGCTGCGCGAGCACGGGACCGACGCCCGGCAGCCCGTCGAGCTGTTCGAGGGTGGCGGTGTTGAGGTCGACCATGGCGTCCTGACCGCCTGTCGCACCGCCGGACGGCGCCTGGCCGGTCGGCGCCGGCGGTCGCCCGACGACGACCTGCTCGCCGTCGACGAGCCTGCGGGCGAGGTTGAGTCCGGCGGTCGTCGCGCCGGGACGCAGGCCGCCCGCGGCGCGGATCGCCTCGTGCACCCGCGATCCGGCGGGCAGCGTGACGATGCCGGGACGCCTGACCTTGCCGGCGACGTCGACCACGATCTCGCCGGCCGGCGTCTGCCCACCGGTCCCCGTCGCCGCGCCGGGGGTGACCGGCGCCGCCGAGCTCGTCACCGGCGGCACGGCCTCGGGCACCGCCCTGGACCTGAACCAGAGCAGCCCGCTCACCGCCGCGGCGACGAGCGCCACCACGAGCAGCGCACGCCAGCCTCGGGCACCGGGGCTCGTGCGCGCGCCGCGCAGCGTCGGCGGCAGCCGCGCCGCCACCGCGGCTCGCAGCGCGGCGACGAGGTCG
>WHST01000155.1 GCA_009379955.1 Streptosporangiales bacterium
CCGACCACCCGGATCGGATCTATCGGATCGACATCGAACAAACCGTGACCATCAGCATCTCCAGGCACAACTCATGATCTCGCGAAACCCGCCACGATCAGCGGAACCCAACTGGCGTGTTACTGACCCACGCTCCTAGGAAGATGCGGTCCGGAACCGGGCCCTGAGCGCCGCGAACGAAACTCCTTGAACCTCGCTGAGAGCACGTACATGTAGTCGAGGATCGCCTCACACAGCTCCAGTGCGTCCCTGGACTCCTCACGGCTAACGGGAACGTCCGTGAAGTGGGCGCCCTGATTCCGAAGTGCGCGTAGCTCTTGCGCCCATTCCAGCAAGCGAGGATCCACCAAGCCATCGGTGCTCATCTTTTTCAGACTCGCGTAAAGCGGTTCAGCGGATGAGTTGGAGTCGTGGCACCTGGCTAGGTCTCAAGGCGGTGGCCTGGCACTCGCTCGATGCGTGTCCAGCCCTTCCAGCCCCGTTCCTCCAGGAGTGTCAGCAGACGTTCGGCGGCGGGGGCTGACTCGGCCATGGTCACGTCCAGGAGATCGACCATCTGGTCGTCGAACCAGTCGTCGTCCATGCCCCCGGACTCGAACGCCCGCGTCAAGATGCGGTCCATGATGTCGGCGAGCTCGACGACGAGCGGGTCGTCGGCGGTCCAGTCGAGTGCTCCGCTGACGAGGCTGTAGAGCCTCACCATGTCCGGGTCGTTCAGGTCTTCGTGCTTGCCGGCGATGATGGCGTCGATCTGGTCGGTGTCCTGGGCGGCGACCACAATCCAGGCGTCGCGCTCCTTCTCGATGTAGCGTTCCTCGACGCCGAGTTCGCGCAGCCGGTCGAGGTAGCCCACCACGCTCACCGGGAGCGCCAGCTGTTCTCCGGCTGCGAGCCGTGCGAGCCGTTTGCGGGTGTCCTGCAGTCGCCGGACCTCGGCGCGCAGCCGCGTGTCGATCTCGCGCACCTCCTCGGCGAAATCCTCCGGCGCGGCGTCGAGGAAGTCTTCCACCTGGGCCAGCGGCACTCCGGCGCTGGCGAGGACGTGAATCCGGATCAACCGCACCACCGCCGCCGCGTCGTAGCTGCGGTACCCGGATCGGTCGCGCTCGGGCTCGGGCAGCAGCCCGATCTTGTGGTAATGCCGGACCGCAGCCACGGTCACCCCGGCGTACGCGGCGAGCTGGCTGATGGTGAGCATGCCTTCCACCCTGCCTCAGGCGATCTTGCGGCGAAAGGCGACTATCGCGAAAACGTACGCGACGACGAGGATGCCGACGCACCAGACCAGCGCGACCCAGATGTCGCCGCTCACCGGCCGCCCGGCGAACAGGCCGCGGATCGTGTTCACGATCGAAGTGACCGGCTGGTGCTCGGCGAACCAGCGCACCGGCCCCGGCATGGACTCGGTGGGCACGAAGGCGGAGCTGAGGAACGGCAGGAAGATGAGCGGGTAGGAGAATGCGCCGGCGCCGTCCACGGACTTCGCGGTGAGGCCGGGGATCACGGCAAGCCAGGTCAACGCGAGGGTGAACAGAACCAGGATGCCGATCACTGCCAGCCACGCGGCCACGCTCGCTCCGGTGCGGAAACCCATGAGGAGGGCGACCCCCGTGACGAGGACGAGCGAGAGCAGGTTGGCGACGAGAGAGGTCAGCACATGCGACCACAGGGCTGCGGAGCGGGCGATCGGCATGGAGTGGAATCTGTCGAAGATGCCTCCTTGCATGTCGCCCCAGAGCCGGTACGCGGTGTAGGAGATGCCGGAGGCGATCGTGATGAGCAGGATGCCGGGAAGCATGTAGTCGATGTACGAGGCCGCGGCGGATGCCGGGCCGGTGTCGATCGCGCCGCCGAGAACGTAGACGAACAACAGCATGATCGCGATCGGCATGATCGCGGTCGTGATGATCGTGTCGGGACTGCGTGTGACGTGCTTCAACGACCGGCCGGTCAGGGTGGCGGTGTCTGCGAAGAAATGGGTGGCCATGATCGTTCCTACTGCTTTCCCGAATCCGTGGAGCGGGCATTCCCGCTTGTGCCTTGGGTGCCGTCGTCGCCGACGAGGGCGAGGAAGACGTCCTCCAGGGACGGCTGCTTCTCGACGTACTCGACCTTCGCCGGCGGGAGCAGCTGCTTCAGCTCGTCCAGGGTGCCGTTCACGATGATCCGCCCCTGATGCAGGATCGCGATCCGGTTGGCGAGTTCTTCCGCCTCGTCCAGATACTGCGTGGTCAGCAGCACCGTCGTCCCACTGGCCGCGAGCTTCTCGACCGTCTTCCACACCTCGATCCGCGCCTCCGGGTCCAAACCCGCCGTCGGCTCGTCGAGGAAGATGACCGGCGGGTTGCCGATCAGGCTCATCGCGATGTCCAGCCGGCGGCGCATCCCCCCGGAGTAGGTGGCGACCTTCCGACCGCCGGCGTCGGTTAGGGAGAACCGGGCGAGCAGCTCGTCCGCGATCCCGCCGGGATCATTCAGGTGCCGGAGCTTGGCGACCAGGATGAGGTTCTCCCGCCCGCTGAGGATCTCGTCGACGGCGGCGAACTGCCCGGTGAGACTGATCGACTCGCGCACGTACGCCGCCTCGGCGGCGACGTCGAAGCCGTTGACGGTGGCGGTGCCCGCGTCGGCCTTCAGCAGCGTGGCCAGAATCTTCACCACCGTGGTCTTGCCCGCCCCGTTCGACCCGAGCAGTGCGAAGATGTTGCCGCGAGCGACCTCGAAATCCACTCTGCGCAGCACCGCCAGCTTCCCGTACGACTTCTCCAATCCCTGCACGCTGATCGCTGGTGCAGAGGTCACTCCGGCGGTCATGAGGGGGTGCTTCCGTCCTCTGCCTCGGCCTGAGCGATCGTGCCCACCAGCCGCTGCTGCTCCTTGTGCTGCTCCTTGTCGATCCACTCCTTGTCACTCCACCCAGCGGCGGCGTACTTGCTCAGCAGCATGTCGGCGAATCGGAGGGGATCAGCGCCGACGACCTCGCGGATCGGGGTGCCATCGGCCGCGGCCCGCTCGAAAACCTCCGCAAGCTCCTGGTACAGGTCCACGAGGACATCGCCCTTCGTGACCGCGCCCGTGATCGCCTCGCCGTTGATCACGCGGTAGATCAGGTACCGCTCCAGCGCCTCGACCGCCCTCCGGTAGGCAGTGGGGAGCGTCTTTACCCGCGCCCTGTGCTCCCGCCACCGCCGCTTGTCAGCGAGGTCACCGGCGACCTTCTCGATGAAACCCGACATCATCCTGCCTCCTCGTCATGGAGCCGCCCCCGCCCTGTGCGAGAAGCTCCTGCATCAGGATGCAGGGTTGATGCAGGATCAAGGTCAAGGCCAATTTCGCTAGGTACCGAACGTCAGCGCCCGGAGCGCACGTACTCCCTGGGCGGGGACGACGCCGTTGCCGAGGGCGGTGAGCTGTTCGGCCTGGGAGAGTTGAAGTCGGGATCGTTCACCCATCCGTGGGGCAGTCCCATTAGCCATTCAACGAACCGGGGCGCGGGCCGGTACTGCCCTTCATCGCTCCCGATGCCGCCGGGAACCCGGCGGGCCGTTCAAGGCCAGGTCGATGACCTGATGGGACAGGGCGATCGTGCCGCGCCGGGCGCGTACCCGCTCCAGGCTCTCCCCGCCGCGGGCGGCGTCGGAGGCCAGTGGGGTCCGGAACAGCGTGGCGGGCGAGGATGAAGATGCGAAAGCGTGTGTGGGGTGCTCCGATGTCGGAAGCGGGTGGGCCGAGCCAGCGTGCGTCATACCCGAGGTCGGCCAGATCGCCGAGTACGCCGCCAAGTGCCCGCAGAGGTCGAGCTGACTGGTCTCCCAGATGCGACGGGTCGGATTCCACACCGCGAATGGCACCGCCCCCGATTGCGGGGTCGGGGGTTGCGAGGATGGGTTGCGTCCATCGTCGTTGTCTCCTTCCGGGGTCGGGCGGGTCGCGGTTGCCGAGAGCAGGCCGCACACGTTCTCGGCGACGACCCACTCCGTTTGCAGCACGTCGATCGCCTCGGCCATGCGCGCCCACAGGCCCGAGCGCGTGCCCGGTGCGAGGCCGACCATGCGCCCGACCGTGGACACGCGTCCTGGCAGGGGAACCCGCCACAGACCACATCGACGGGCTCGACCGTGCGCCAGTCGATCATTGTGATGTCGCCCAGGTTCGGCGCGCCCGGCCAGTGATGGGAGAACACGCGGGCTACCGCCGGGTTGAACTCGGAGAACCACACCGCCGCCTACGACTCCGAGCACGACGACCGCGCTGATGAGCCGACCAACTGAACGACCGAACGAGAGGGCCACCGGGGGACGCTGCCCCGGTGGTGGCCCTCTCCGTCTCACACGCTGATCGCGGACACCTCGACCGGCGCCCCGCCACACGACCTTGCCGGCAACTCCCGCTCCGTGAGCGATCCGCAGGGGGTGCTTAGGAGCGGGCAGTGCTGCGGTGAGTTCTTCGACGATGTCTCGAGCGTCGGGCAGCGATCGGGCCAGGCGATCGAGTTTGGTGACTACCAGTGTGTCGTCAGCTCGGCAGGCGGCCAGCGCTTCGCGCAGTTCGGCTCGCCGTCGCCACGGTTCTCCGTGGTACTCCAGAAGGATGGTCGTGTGGGACGCGGCGGTCAGCTCTTCTTCAGCTCCTCAGCGAGCATCACGAGGATGCCGCTGGGGCCGCGGAGATACGTGAGCTTGTAGACGTCCCCGTAGGTCGCCACGCCGCGCAGCGGGTGGCATCCGTGCCTCGCGGCGATCTCGAGGGCCTCGTCGATGTTGTCGACCGAGAACGCGACGCGGTGCATGCCGATCTGGTTAGGCCGGGTCGGCTCCGTCTCGATCGCGTCGGGGTGGATGTACTCGAACAGCTCGAGGCGACCGTTGCCGTCTGGCGTCTGGAGCATGGCGATGTTGGCGTGGTTGCCGTCCAGGCCGACGGCGGTGTCGGTCCACTCTCCACTGACCGTGTCACGACCGAGGACGCTCAGACCGAGGTCGGTGAAGAAGAGGATCGTCGCTTCGAGGTCGCGGACGGCGATGCCGACGTTCTGGAGTTTGATGGGCATACGGTGCACGTTACCCAGCCGGGGCGATTCGTTCAGGTCCATGGCATCACCCGCGTGATCACCGGGCACAGTGCGACGTCCCCATGCATGCCCGGTCATCGATCGGCCTACGGGACGATTGAAGGTCCAAACGCTCGGAATCCGACAGCTGAAGGCGTTCTGTGGCCGATCCCGACAAGCGGATGGGTTGGGAACCGCGGCGCTCGCGGCGGAATGACGCACTCTCGAAGCGCGGCGCTGGAACGAGCAGGTCGCGGCCTGTGCGGATGTCCGGTGCCGCTCACGATGTTGCGTGCCTCTTGTTGTACGAGCCTTCGGTCGGCAATCCGCGAGAGGAGGCCTCGGTGGTGGCCAACCGGCCGCTTCGGCGCCAACTCGGCACAGGGCTGACTCCGCGCCTGGAGCGAGCTCGACGGGTGAAGCCGGAGCATTGCGCGATAGGAGTGCGTCCTGTACCGTCACATTAGACCGATCGGTCTAATCACAGGCTGATCGTCGCCGAGAGGGGAAACCGATGCGCGTTGCCAAGGACGAGGTCGAGATTCGGATGGAGATTCCAGGCGCGGTGATCCGTCAGCGGATGGATTTCGGCGACGCGAGCAGACTCGGGGCGATTGGCGGTGAGTACTTCAGCCTCTCGGCGGGGGTCGACATGACGCCGCTGTTCGAGGGGCTTGAAGGTGACCTGTGTCAGTGTCCCCACTGGGGCTTCGTCTTGAGCGGCCAGCTGACGACCACCGATGCGGACGGCGCACGTGAGACGGTCACGGCCAACGATCTGTTCTACTGGCCGTCTGGGCACAACGTGAAGGTCGACGCCGACGCCGAGTTCGTGATGTTCAGTCCCCAGGTGGAGCACAGCGAGGTCATCGAGCACATGCGCGGAAAGGTGAACGCCGGCTAGTGGCACGAGAGACGGGCGCAACCGCGCAGACGATGCATTCGACGAAGCAGCGCCTGCTCGATGCCGGTCTGCCCATGCTCTTGCAGCACGGCTACAACGATCTGGGCGTTCAGGCGCTGCTGGCCGCGACGGGTATTCCGAAGGGGTCCTTCTACCACCACTTCCGAGACAAGGAGGACTTCGCGCTCCAGGTCGTCGATCAATACATGCAGGGCGTGCATGCCGGGCTCGACGACTGTCTCGGCGACATCACACGCGCTCCGCTCGACCGGGTGCGCTCCTTCTTCGAGGCGACGCAGGAGCACTACCGGATCGAGGGTTACATGGGGTGCCTGCTGGGCGGGCTCGGCCAGGAGCTCTCGGGGGTAAGCGACGTCTTCCGGCGCAAGATCGAGGAGTGCTTCTCACAGATCGCAGCGCGGGTCGCCGTCTGTCTGGAAGAGGCCCGGCAGCGAGTGGACATCTCGCCCGAGTCCGATCCGAAGCAGATGGCGAGCTTGCTCGTCGACTGCTGGGAGGGTGCCGCTCTTCGTAGCCGACTGCGGCGTGACCCGGGCCCGCTGAACGCGATGCTCAACTTCTACTTCCGGTCAGCGGGCACTGGCTGAACATCATCGCCGCGCGTTCGCGGCGGCCTACCCGTCTCGTGCGATCGGGGTGCTGGGATCGCGGGAGGTAACGGGCTCGATCTCATTGACCCGGAGACGACGGATGCCGTGTCTGGCTACGACATCACCGACGTAAGCTCACCGCCCGAGCCCCCGGCGCCCGTCCCCGTGACGCCGGGGCTCACCATCTCCGCTTGTCGTCATCGGCGCGGACCGTCGGGCGGGGCGGTCATTCCTGCTCCGTCCGGCGACGTCGCCGTGTCGCCGGTTTGGCTGGCTCGTCGGGCGGGGACTGTTCCTCGTCATTGGTCGCGAGTCGGGCCTCGGCGCGGTCAGCGCGCCGCCCCTCGTCGCGGGCCTCGGTCACCGCGGTGTCGCGTTCGCCGCGCAGCTGCTCGACCTGGGCGTCGTAGCTGGCGCGCGGCGTCGCGTTCGGCGGCCGCGGCCGTTACCTCGTCGGAGCCCTACCGAGGGCGAACGGGCAGGTCGAGCGTCGCGGCGGCTCGCTTGATGCTGTCGAGGACGGCTCGGATCGCGGGACGGCGCGCGGCCTCCGGATGGTGCGCGACGACGAGTCGGCGCCGGATCGGCCGGGTCAGAGGGAACACGTCGACGTGGTCAGGGCAGAAGACCTTCCCCAGGTCGGACATCAGCGTGATACCGGCACCCGCGGCGACCATGGCGAGCGCGGTGGCCTGCTCGTCGACCTGGTGGGTGATCCTGAGGTCGAAACCGGCGCGGCGGCAGGCGGACCGCACGGCGCGGCCGTAGTACGTGTGCGGGCCTGAGATGACCCAGTCGAGGTCAGCGAGATCGGCCAGCCGGACGGGCCCGTCGGTGAACTGCCCCTCGGGTGCCGCGAGGTGGAGGTCCTCGACGCACACCGAGACGGTTCGCAGGCCGCTCGGCCACGGCTCTGTCGCATCCGGGTAGTCGATCATGAACGCCAGGTCGAGGTGGCCGTGCCGAAGGTCGACGACGGCGTCCTCGGGGTCGGTCTCGCGGGTGGTGAGGCGGATCTCGGGATGCTGCTCGGCGAGGTCGTTCGTGACCAATGGCACGATCGCGGCCGACACCGTGGAGAAGACGCCGACCATCAGTTCGGCCGCCAACGTGTCACGTACCTGTTCGACCGCGGCCTGGGCCTGCTGCTCGGCGTCAAGGATGATCTCGGCGTGCTCGGCGAGCACACGTCCCACATCGGTGAGCCGTACGCCACGACCGACGCGTTCGAGCAACGGAGCACCGACCTCGTCCTCGAGCGCGGCGAGTTGCTGCGACACCCCCGAGGGCGAGTAGTGCAGGGCTCTGGCCGCGGCGCTGACCCCGTCGCGGCGCGCGACCTCGCGGAGCATCCGCAGCCGGTGCAGCGCCAGTTCCATGCACAAATCGTAAACGATATGGTGCGCTCTTCTTCACTGGACGTACAAGCCGAGGCCTGCCCAAACTGAACGCGCGGCCCGCGCACATCGATGTTCCAGGAGAGGACGCAAGTTGACCGGTATGGTGCTCGACGGAGCCGGCTGGTTTGGCGGTATCGCGGTCGCGACGGCCTATGTGTTGCTCGCCACCCGGCGTCTCACCGCAGACGCCCGATTGTTCCAGGTGCTCAACATCATCGGCGGTGTCCTGCTGACGGCGACGACGCTCTACCGCCACGCGGTGCCGAACACGGTCATCAACGTGGTGTGGATCGTCTTCGGCGTGTACGGGTTGGCCACCGCGCGGCGTCGGCGACGGCGCGCACGCCTGGCCCCGCCCGTGGCACCACTGGATGACGACGCCGAGCCATACCCCGTGTCGACCAACGCCATCCCGGAGCTCGCCGAGGCACGGTGACCGCGAGGTCGGAGCGCTACCCGCGCGCTGCCGCCGGCCGGGTGGCTGTGTCAACCCGAGCTAGCCCCGCTGTGACGGTTTGCCTTGGCCCCGCCATTGTGCGAGAACCGGCCTATGAGCCTTCACCCGCGCCCGTCTGGTCCGGCCCGGTGACCGCTTCCGGTCGCCGCCGGGGCGAGCCCGACCATCCTTGGCGCTGTATCGACCTCGAGGTCTATGAGCAACACATGAGCGACGCACGGTGGGCAGCTTCAGCAGCTCCACGACATCACCGCGGAACAGCTCGCGGCCTACCCGTCTCGTGCGATCGGGGTGCTGGGGATCGCGGGAGGTAACGGGCTCGATCTCATTGACCCGGAGACGACGGATGCCGTGTTTGGCTACGACATCAACGCCGACTACCTCGACGTCTGCAAGGCCCGCTATCGCGACGGCCTCGGGGCTCGGCTCCATCTGATCGAGACGAGCATCGACCGCTGCTTGACGATCGAGCGCGTTGACCTTCTCATCGCCAACCTCATCATCGAGTACGTGGGCGCCGAAGAGTTTGTCGCCTTCGCGGCCGCGAATGCCGGCTCCATCGGGGTGCTGTCATGTGTGATCCAGCGCAACGAGGCGGCAAGTTTCGTCAGCGCGACGGACTACTCAGCGTCGTTCGACGGACTCGCCTCGGTGTCGTCCGATGTCGACCCTGAGATGCTAGGCGCAACCATGTCGGTTGCAGGGTTCGTCGCCTTGGGCCGCTGGGAGCATTCCTTGCCCAACGGCAAGACCCTCATCCGGCAGGACTTCCGTCCGGGTGCCCGAGTCGGGACGAGATAGTCAGTTGTTCGTTAGGCGGACTTCCCACGTGCCTTCCGGGCGTGGGCGAGGCGGTAGCTGCGTCAAGGATCGATTGCTGGTCGGGGTGCATGTACCGCGCCGTGACCGTCGGGTCCTGATGACCGGCCACCCGTTGCAACAGGTGCAGCTCGACCCCGGCATCACCGCTCGAACCCGAGGATGGCCGAATGGGCTCCGCACCAGGGAACATCGAACCCTCTCCCGCACGTCGGAAGGCCATGCCGCACCCGGAAGCACGTTCGCGACACCCCGTCTTCGTGGCCACGGCCGCCGCGGCCCTGGTGTGTGCACTCGGCGGCGGAGTCGCGATCGTCGACCCGTTCCACCTCACGTACAGCGGCGAGTTGACCGCCATGGGAGTCGCCGGGTTCTTCTTGTTCCTCGCGGTGACCTTCGTGCTGGCGCCCTGGCCCATGGCGGCACGGATCGGCGCTGCCGTCGGGGCGGGTGTCCTCGGCCTGGCGTTGGTCGTGCCGATGGCCTGGCTCATGGCGGTCTTCACCGACCGTATGTCCGTCGTCAGGTCGACGAAGGCGGACGACGGACACGAGCTCGTCGTGCTGTGGCGGTATTACTCCATCGACCGGATACCGGAGATCCGGCTGCGCAAGGGCACCGGCCCGTTCCGCCAGGAGTCGGTGGTCTACAGCGGGCCGGAGGAGGGTGCGCTCCCCACGACAGTGCGGTTCTCTGGCGAGAGCCGCGTCACCTTCACAGTCGGCGACTGCACGTTCGCGTCCTGGTACGACCCCTGGACGCTGAAGGTCGACCACGTCCACGGCTACCGACCCGGTTGCTGATCGATCGTCAGAACCGCTCGGCGCCGCGCCACCACCACACCGTGACGGCCGTGCCGGCGAACGCCGTACCGGCCACGAGCAGATAGCCGATCTCGGCAGGCGTGAGAGCGAGCCAGGAGGCCTTGAGACGCCTGGGGGTCAAGAGCTCGTGGGTTCAAATCCCGCCAGCCAGGTCAACGCGGTGTGGCGGAGCCCCGTGTCTCACGAGGCCGGTAAGTCCGAGCTTCGCCACGGTCGCGTCCCGGTCCGTGGCGTTCCGCAGCGTGGCTGAAGGCGGCGGTGGTAGTCATCCTGCGGCGAAGCCGATGCAGGTGAGGATGAATCCGGCGAGGAGGAGCCAGGAGCGAATGCCTTGGAAGAGCTCCCACCGGTTGCGGGTGTTCTTCCAGTCGGTCGGGGGCTGCTTCGCGTTCCAGCGGCCGGTGGCGAGGTTGACCGGCACGTTGAAGATGATGGTCGACACGAGCGCGGCGCCGTAGGCGACGACCGCGAGCCAGCGCCACAGGTGTGGGCCGGCCTGGTCGGCGATGTGGCCCGTGGAGGCGACGCCGATCGCGATAGCCAGGGTCGCGGTCATCAGCACCGGCATGACTCGGCCGAAGGTGCGCAGCAGACCCTGTTCCACCGCGATGTGGTGCTCGACCGGGAGACGGCGGATTACCGGGTGCACGAAGGCGTAGGAGCCGAACTCGGCGCAGGCGGTGAACCCGCCGACGACCAGTGCGGACAGGCCGAGGTAGTCCATCGCGGCTCACCTACTCTCGGGGACGTCGATGTCGATGCCGACCCGGCCCGCGGCGACGGCGCGGGCGATCTCGGCGTCGCTGACGTGCCGGTGTGTGTCGCGGGCCAGCCCAGCGGGGCGGGCGTAGGAGGGGATGGCATCGACCAGGCGCCGCAGCGCGGCCGCGGTCTGGTTCGGGTCGGCCATGGCGGTGGCGGTGCCGGCGACGACGCGGCCGCGCAGCCACAGCCGCACCGGAGCCGGGGCGGTGAAGTTGCGCCACCAGGGCGAGTCAGTGGTCAGCACGATCCGGTGCGCATGATCGAGCACATAGGCCACCGGGGCGCGGAAGGTGCGGCTGGTCTTGCGACCGGTGAACTCGAGGAGCAGGTAGCGGGCGCTGAGGATCCGGTGCAGCGGGGAGCGTAGGACGAGCGCCGGAATGTGGTTGGCCGGGTTGGGCATGGGGGCTCCTTCCCACGTAAGTTAACAAGTGATAAGTTAGCGTCAGTTCAGGTTGGTGTCAACGAAAGGGCCAGTACCGTGGCGCGGTCACGCAACCGGAAAGGGCAGGGGCATCAGCTGCGCGAGGAGATCCTCACCGCGGGACTGGAGGTCCTCGCCGCCACGTCCGACGCCCGCCAGGTCACCATCCGCGCCGTCGCGGTCGCGGCCGGCGTGAGCCCCCCTGCGATCTACCTGTACTTCCCGGACCGGGCCGCGTTGCTACGCGCGCTCGTCGACCGCGGCTTCGGCCTGTTCGACACCCACCTCACCAGAGCCACCGAGAACGTCGAGGAGCCGGCCGGACGGCTGCGGCGGCTCTGCCTCGCCTACCTGGACTTCGCTCACACTCACCCCGGCGTCTACCGGGTCGTGTTCAGCGCGGCCGGCCTGGGCCCCGCCGAACTGGGTGTCGCCGACGGCGAAGAGCATCCCGGGCGGGCATCACTCACTGCCCTGGTAGCCGCCGTCGCGGCGTGCGGCCACCCTGGCGACGACCCGTTCGGCAAAGCCGTCCAACTCTGGTGCATGCTGCACGGCCTCGCCGACCTCAAGCTGACCAAACCAGAACTCGACTGGCCACCCATCGATCGCCTGATCGACCAGACCCTCACCGACCTCCAACTCACCGGCACGCCACCCACCGTCCACTCGCCACGGCGAGCGGAATAGTCCGGCACGACACGAGTGTCAAGAAGGCCTTCGGCTGTAGGGTTCGAGCAATCTGACAGGTCGCAGCATGCTTGGGCGGGGGATGGGTTGACTGCACGCAAGGTTGGCAGGGTAGCGCTGATCGTGCTCGGGTCCGTCATAGCGATCTACTTCATCGTTCGCGCAGTGGTCGAGCTCTTCGTGGTGGACTTCGGCGATCCGAGCAGCTACAGCGACGCATGGGGCGGTCCCTCCCTCGCCGGCGTACTGGCCGTCCACTGCGGCCCTGGCCTCATCTCTTCCGTGGTCATGGGGTATCTCCTCACCCGTCGAGCAAGGCGATCACGGCGACGCCAAACACCTCGCACGCCCCGGTAGTGCATGTCTGCGCGCACTTATGAGCTCCGATCCTGCTGCTAGGTTCGGCCGCGAACGTGGCATGGAGGCGTGACGATGACTGCCGGACCGAGGAGTCTGCAAGAGGCGCTGGTGCAGGAGATGCCGTGGTACGTCTCGGCTGCCGTCCGCTTCCAGATGGCCGTCGCCGACCAGATGGGCATGCCGTTGGCCGACGTGCACGCGGTGGGTGCGTTGCTCGAGGTAGGGCCCACGGGCGTCAGGCAGCTGGCCGAGGTGATGGGCATGACCACCGGCGCGGTCACGCGGCTCGTGGACCGACTCGAGGGTGGTGGCTTCGTCCGCAGGGACCCGGACCCGACTGACCGCAGGCGGGTGGTTCTGCGGGTCGTGCCCGAGCGCGTCGAGGCCATCTCCCGCTACTACGAGTCGATGGGCGACCGTTGGCGCCGGACGGTGGACGGGTACTCGGACGCCGAGCTGCGGTTCCTGCTGGACTTCCTGCGCTCGGGTCGCGCGGATGCCCAGGCGGAGACGGCGCGACTGCGTGCCGACGGCCGTCGGCACGGCGCCAGGAAGCGCCGGGCCACCGGCGGAGACGCGGCTACCCCCGACTGAGCTCGGGGAGTCCCCTGAATCATCCCGGATAGCTGCTTGAAGCACTTGCTGCTTCTAGCAGCTATTGGTTGACTCTACTCGCCCGGCGCCACCAGCCGAGCCCGGCCAGAGCCGGATGCCGATCGCTGAGGAGCGTCGATGAGTACCCATGCACCACGACTGCCGAAGGTAGGGGAACGGCTCCAACCGTTCCTCCTGGTCGTCCCGTTCACGGCCGTCATCACCGGCTGGTTCAACCTCTCCGAGGCCCTTCCCGTCCCCCTGGCCGTGGTGATCGGAGCCTCCTGGGGAGTCGTCCTGGGGCTGCTCGGGATCTGGGTGAAGCGGAGCATGAGGCTGCGGGCCGGGCTCGAGGACATCGTCGTCGCGGCCGGCGTCGTCGCGGTGGCGTTCGCCGCCTGTGGCGGCCTGGCGTTCTTGCTGACGTTCGGTGGAGCCTTAGGGATGCGCTGATTTTCTGGTTCGTCCGGGGTGCCGTCTGGCTGGGTGCTGGGGATCGCGGAATGATGAGGTGTGCGCAGCGATCAGGCCAGTTTCACCGATGTCGAGTACGGCAACCGTCGACGGGTCTCCCGCCG
>WHST01000156.1 GCA_009379955.1 Streptosporangiales bacterium
GCCGCCCACGCCGAGGAGTACTCACCCAGACGCTCCAACGCCATCCTGGTCACACGCTCACGCTGATCCTTCGGATACTTCCGGGGCATGATCCACATCCTTCTCAAGAAAGGAAGCGGCATCAAACCCGGGACGCTTCACGCACAGGTCGACTGCGGTCGGGCTTCGCCGGCCTGGTCGGCCGCGAACGCCGCGAACCGCAACGCAGCGGTGTGATCGAGGCCGAGCTCGTCAGCGGCGGCGAGCACCGCGTCGGTGGCGGTGTCGGCCTCCGCCATGTGTTTGGCTGTTGCGGTCATCACCTTGTCCGGCACGTCGGCCGGCAGTCCGAGTTCGTTGGTGATCGCCTCGAGTCCATTGGTGACGGAGCAGACCCCGGTCTCGGGGAGTTCCAGCTGCACCTGCCGCGCGGCGTCCCAGTCGCCGGCAAGCGCGGCGACGATGGAGCGTACCTGCTCGTAGCCGGTGGCCATCAGGAACGTGGGTGCGCGGCCGTAACTCTTGGCGCCGACGGCGTAGTAGCCGGGCTCGGGGTGGGACAGCTCGTCCACGCCGTGCGGGTAGACGGTGCCGCAGGAGTGCACGTTCGGGTCGATCAGCGGCGCGAGGTCCTTGCTCGCTTCGAGGACGGGGTCCAGCTCCAGCCGCAACTCGCTGGCAAGCCGCCAGTCCGGGCGGTACCCGGTCGCTGCGACGATCCTGTCCGCGACGATCACGCGATCGCCGCCGGAGGCCCGAAGTTCCACAGTGCCGTCGGCCCGGGGGCTGACGCTGCGCACGGTGAAGTCGGCGGCCAGGTCGACGCGACCGCTGTCGACCAGCCTCCGCAGCCCGGCGCCGAGCGCGCCACGGGCGGGCAGCTGATCGTCCTCCCCGCCACCGTAGGCACGGTCGGGTGCCGCGGACCGGATCGCCCAGGTGATCCGGGTCCCGGGCTCGGCATCGGCGAGCTGCGCCAGGGCGAGCAGGGTGGTGGCGGCTGAGTGACCGGCGCCGACGACCACGGTGTGGCGGCCTGCGTAGGTGTCGCGGTCGGCGCCGAGCACGTCCGGCAACGCGTGGTCGATCCATTCCGCGGCGTCGGTCTCGCCGTGTGCGGGCAGCCCGTTGCCGCCGAGCACGTTCGGCTGGCGCCAGGTCCCGGACGCATCCAGCACCGCCCGAGCCGTGATCTCCTCCCCGGTGGCCAGCCGAACCACGAATGGCGCAGCCTCTCGATCCCTGGTCCGCACCCGGTCCGTCCCGACGCGGCTGATCGCCACCACCTCCGCGCCGAATCGCAGGTACGGCGCGAGTTCGGCCACCTTGGCCAAGGGCTGCAGGTAGTCCTGCACCAGCTCGGCTCCGGTCGGCAACCCGGCGTCAACGGGTAGGGATACCCCTGCTGCCGTCAGCAGCCGCCGTGCGGCCCTGTCGATGTCGAACTCCCACGGGCTGAACAGCCGCACGTGCCCCCACTGCTCGACCGACGCACCGACCGTCACGCCGGATTCCAGGACCAGGAACGGCAGTCTCCGTTCGGCCAGGTGCGCCGCGGCCGCAAGCCCGACCGGCCCCGCCCCGATCACCACCACCGGGCCTGTGCCCACGCTGACCTGCTGTTCGCTCACGATTCCTCCAGGCGTCTCTCTTCCAACGCTCGTCACTATAAACAGGTTCCACTGTTGATAGCAACATGTGCTTTACTAGCAACATGACTCGCGAGCTGGACGTCGCCCTGGTCGACGTGACCGCCGATGCCTCGGTCGCCGAGCGTGCCCGCGCGCTCGCCTCGCGCCTGAAGGCGCTGGGCGACGAGCACCGGTTGACGCTGCTGTTGCTGCTCGCCGAGCACCCCCGGACGGTGCGGGAACTGACCGAGGCGACCGGCATGAGCCAGACCCTGGTCAGCCACCACCTCGCGCCGCTGCGGCAGCAGGAACTGGTCACGGTCACCCCGAAGGGACGCAGCAACGTCTACGCCCTGTGCTGCGAGGCGTTGGCCGCGCCGGTGCAGCTGCTGGCCAGTCTGGCCGCCGTCACCCCCGAGGGCGCGACCGCCTGTTGCACACCACCCGCCACGACACGGGCCCCCTGACCCCCCCTCACGTCAACCGGCTGCCGGTGCAGTCAGGAGATGTGTGCCAGCACGTTCACGACCGTGCCGCTCGGGTCCTCGACGAAGAAGCGGTGTACTCCCCAAGGTTCGTCGGTCAGCTCACCTACGACGTCCGACAGCCGATCGGTTGGCGAGCGGTTGCCCTCGGATGGCAAGGACGGCGGAAGTCTTACACGAGGCGAACGTACGTCGCACGACGCCCGAGCATGCGTCGGTCATGATCTCGACGGAACCACCGCACGAGCACGTACCGAGACGAAACGGGAGGGCTTGTTTCATGAGAGCACGGACGGTTCTTGCCGGCATCGGCATCTCACTGGCCGCGGTGACGATCGCTGCTACGCCGGCCTTGGCTGCGGACGCGACACTGAAGGTCGACAACCCCGAAACCAAGACATCGCCGGACGCACGCGTGACGTGGGACGACAAGACGGACACGCTCTGCGTCAAGTCCTATACGGGCAAGGCGACAGCAGCGATCAAGAGGTCCAACGGAAAGTGGTACAGGGTCCGCGACTCCGCGGGCGACCGAGGCGGCAACTGCACCGGGAACCTCGTGATTCGCGAGGACTTCCGCACGACGATCGGTGTCGTCCACCATGCCAAGGGCACGACCTCCCTGAACTCTCGGAAGACCTACACCTGAGTGGGCCTGCGAAGAGCCCTGCGTGTAGCTCACCCACGCGGGGCACTTCGCGCCGCGTTCCTGGATGCGCTCGCGGACCGCGTCCGTACTGCGCGCCGGACGCACCCGTCAGCGCGAATGTGATCCGGCCCCCGGAGCCGTGACTCGTGCTCGATGAGATCGCCGCTGCCCAGCACCGCCGGCCGCCGTCGTCGGCGAGCGACGTCGTCCTGGCTGACCGTCCGAGCTTGACGTCAGGCGTCGGTAAGTACAGACTTACCGATCGTGCAGACAGATGGCGTGCCTGATCCGAATCCGAGCGAAGCAGTACCACCGCCGCGACCGGCCGCACAGCGTAAGAGCGACGCGTTGGAACTGCTGCGATCTCAGACCACGGCCTGGCTGGCCACCAGCACTCGTGGCGGCGGCCCCCACCTCGTACCACTGTTGTTCCACTTCAACGGCGACGTACTCACATTCGCGACTTTCCTCAACAGCCCTACCGTTGCCAACGCCGCCGCCGACGGCCGAGCTCGGGTGGCGATCGGCCACCCGTACGACCTGGTCATGATCGACGGCTCCATCACCGTCGTCGATCCTCACCGCATGGATCCGATCATCGCGGAAGCACACGCGTCATTGCTGCGCGGCGGCCCAGATCCACGCCAAGTACCGGGACTCGTCTACCTTCAGCTCACCCCGGCTCGGCTGCAGGCATGGCGTTCCTTCGCCGAGCTCGGCGGACGAACATTGATGAGCTCCGGGCGGTGGCTGGTGTGACCGGATCGTGTCGAGCTGGTCTAACCGGAGAAAGCGTCGTCCTTCTTCGCTCGTTCCGTGGACAGGGCTGCGGGTGGCAGCGGTCCTCTACGTTTCAGCAGCAGGATGCCGATCAACAGGACGGGGATGTAATGGAAGGCTGGCAAGGTGTCGCCGGTGCTCAGTAGATGCGCCAGCGTCGCCGCGCTGATGGCGAGGGTGGCCCAGCCTGCCCAGACGGGGACCAGCTCGGCCAGTACCAGCGAGCCACCCAGCGCGGCCAGGCCCAGACAGCCGAGCACGATGTAGACCTGAAACAACCCGGACGCCCATCGGGCCAACGGCTCGTAGTAGGGCGGCACGGCGCCGGTCAGGACGGTTTCCTGTGCCGCACTCACGGTCACGGTGGACCTGAACGCGGAGTAGACCAGCCACAGGAGAGCCGCCAGCAGCAACCCGGTCAGGGCGATCCGGGACAACACCCGCTCGTCGACCCGCTCGAGCATCGTCGTCACCATCGTCATCCCAACGACCAGCATCACCACGGCGGCGCCCATCAAGAGGTTGGCCCACCACCAGACAGCCGAGTTGCCCGCCACGGCCTGCAGGTGCTCCCGCACCGGCAGCGTGAAGATGTTGGCGTTCCCCTTGCCACCCATCAGCGGCAACGTGGCGCCGACCGCGAAGGAGACGAACGCCAGCACGAGGAGCGCACCGGCGAGCCGATACCGGCTGGCACCATCGAACCTGGCCACACCCCCTCCTTTCGTACTCCAGCGGCACGTGTCGTACTCCAGCGGCACGTGCCGTTTCGCCACGCGAGTCAACCAACGTCGATCGGCCGGTTGCTGGACGCGTGCAGCGTGCTGGTTCGCGCCGCGACCTGGCCGAGTCTGATGAGGTCGGCTCGCAGGGAGTCAGTCCGGTCGAGGTGTTCTGGGACGAGGCGGGTGACCAGTACCTCGAGCACTCGCCACATGTGGCGTACGTCGAATGATTGCCGAACCCGCGTCGCGACACCGACCGGTTCCAGCTGGTAGGTCCAGCGGGAGCTGTCGGATCGGCTGATCGTCTCGAACACGTACTGCCGGGGGCGGTCGACGTCCAGAATCCGACAGGCCCGCGACCACCTCATCCACCGGACCTTGTTCGAGCCGGTGAATCGGGCCCCGACCACGGGCTCGCGGGCATCGTCCAGCCATCGACCGGTGCGGCACTCACTGCTCCATTCGCCGATCCGGGTGGGGTCGGTGAGCACGGCCCAGACGGCCTCGGGTGGGGCCGGTAGCAGCTCCTCGATCGTTCCCTGCTGCCGCAGTCTCATCGGCGGCGTCCTTCCCTCGCCTCGGCCGACAGCGGTGGCAGCGCGGCCGCCGGCGTGTCGTCCCAGAGCGCCTTGGCCCTCCGCGCGTACCGGCCACCCAGGAGGTGCAGCAGGATGAACCGTGGCAGGGCCGGGAGTTCGGTCACCATCCGCTGTCGGTCGGCCGGCGTGGCGTGGTCGATGACCCAGTGCCCTTCCAGAGCCAGATCCGACAACGGCTTGCCCTTGAGGAATGCGCGGTGCCCGAGCTTCTTCCATTCGCTGCGGGACAGTACCTGCGCGACCACCGGCATCATTTCTCGTTCCTCCCGCGCGAGGTGCGGCAGGACCGCATCTTCCAGCCTGGCCAGGCACGCCAGCACCTCCGAGGCTCCGATGGTGCCGGCGACCAGGGACGCCGCGACCTGCTCGATCTCCCGGATCGGCTCGGCGATCCGTCGATGGTCGGTGTCCATCTCATCCAGCAGCGGTCCCGCGGACGGTTCACGACGCCTGATCTCGGGCCAGACGTGCTCGTCCTCGCCGGTGTGGTGTCGATGCAGGGTGTGCATCAGCCAGAGGAGATGCTCACCGATCGCGCGCCGGCGACGATCGGTGAGGGTGGTCGCCGCGTCGGACAGCACGATCCGGGTCCGCTCCAGGTCGCGGCGCAACGCCGAGTGCACAATCCGCATGTCCTGGATATCGGCCGGGCCCTCTGCCCCCCGACCCGCTGACTCCCGACCCGCGAACTCCCGACCCGCTGGCTCGCGGCTCATGACGGCGTCCTCCTCGAACGCCGCAGAGCGCCCCGCGCAAGGTGCTCCCGGATGGTGGCAGCGAGCCAGCC
The DNA here is from genome assembly GCA_009379955.1 of Streptosporangiales bacterium. Lineage (NCBI taxonomy): Bacteria > Bacillati > Actinomycetota > Actinomycetes > Streptosporangiales > Streptosporangiales bacterium. The sequence goes on from WHST01000156.1 coordinate 5,636, forward strand.
GACATACCCCTGTCGGTCGATGCCGAACTCCCGGGTCAACAGCAGGTACACGTCACTACTCGTCACCGCGAGAATCCCGATCACCTGCTCCTCGGTAGGCGACGCGACACCCATCAGATCGAGCCCCTCCCGGAGGGTGACCCGCTTGCGGGCAAGACTGTCGGCCTGCAGGGTGGCGACGGACTCCTCGACGACGGCGCCCTGCTGCGCGGCACGCTCCAGACCACCGACCCGCGAGTTGATGTCCCACATCAACTCGGCCACGACGCGAGCCCTGTCCGCCCTGGTTCCTTCGCTGAGCCGCCGGAACTCCGGCCGGTCCCGCAACGGCACAGGCTCCTCATCACCGACCACCGCGACGTCCATCAGCCGGTCGAGAATCGCCGCCTTGGAACCCACCATCGCGTAAACCGTCTCGACCGCAACCCCCGCCGCAGCAGCAATCTCCCGCATCGTCGTCCCCTGCCAACCACGCGTCTCGAACGACTCACGTGCTGCGGCCAAGATCGCCGCCCGCGTGCGTGCCGCCTTCGCCCGCCGCACCGGGCTGTCATAGCTGCGGGCACGCGCCGGCGAAGTGTTCACGGCAGCAATCTAGAACAAGCATGTAGCGAATGTCTACCCGCGGAGGTCGCTCGGCCAGGGAGCCGCCAGGACGCTCGGATAGTTGATCTTCAATGGAGCGCGACAGCAGGCTCGAAGGCAGTCGCAGTTATCACAGCGGGCGTGTAGTGGTACCGGGTTAGCCGCGAGCGTGTAGAGGGCTCGACCTTGACAGGCAAGTGAGTACTTGCCTATGGTGGGGGTGTGGCCAACGAACTATTCAAGGCCTTGGCCGACCCTACCCGCCGGAAGATCCTCGACGAACTCACCGAGCGACGAGGACAGACTCTGTTCGAGATCTGCTCGCGGCTGAGCATGAAGCACCAACTCGGCATGTCGCGCCAAGCGGTCTCCCAGCACCTTGCCGTGCTGGAGGCCGCCGGGCTGGTCGAGAGCCGACGGGAGGGCCGTTACAAGTTCCATGACCTGAACACAACACCGCTGAAGCGCATCGCCGAGCGGTGGATCAGGCCCGACGAATCGGAGAGCACACCATGAAGATCCACCTGTCCAGCGTCTTCGTCGATGACCAGGACAGGGCCCTGCGCTTCTATACCGACGTGCTGGGTTTCGTGAAGAAGACCGAGGTCCCGGTGGGCGAGGACCGGTGGCTGACCGTGGTCTCGCCGGAGGATCCCGACGGGACCGAACTGCTGCTGGAGCCCGCCGGCCACCCTGCGGTGAAGCCGTACAGGGAGGCACTGGTCGCAGACGGCATCCCGATGACCGCCTTCGCCGTGGACGACGTGCACGCGGAGTTCAACCGGCTGCACGAGCTCGGAGTGCGATTCACCCAGGAGCCGATAGAGATGGGCCAGGTCACCACTGCGGTGCTGGACGACACCTGCGGCAACCTGATCCAGATCGTGCAGTCGGCGTAGGGCGACTACCTGGAGGCCGGCGGAACGCCGGGCCTGCCTGCGGGAGGGATGGCCGAGCCTGATGGTTGCCGGGCCACCACCGAAGGTCCACGGAACTTTGGGTCACGCGCTCGAACTTCCCTCGAACATGGAAGCGGCGCGGTTGTTGCGGTGGCTGGGCGCGTCTCCCGAGGACCGGGAGGAGGCCCTGGCGGCGCGGCCTGATCCGCGGGGGCATCCAGGGCTGTGGCGACATCTGGAGGATTGCTATCGGGACGTGATATCGCACATGGGTTCCGGGCTTCCACCCAGCGGGTATCACGGCTTCGCGGCGATGGCGGCCGCAGCTGACCCGGTGGCCCTGCATCTGTACGTCTGGCTCTATCTGGCTGTCCTACCGGAGACACTCCGCTACCACGCCGACCGCGGCATCGACGACGGTACGTCGTGGGAGACGCTGTCGAATCTCGGGTCGATGATGGCCCAGCACCGGTCGGTGCACGGGGTCGGCGGGGTCGGGAGGTTCGGACAGTGGTGCCCACCGTTGAGGTTCAGGGGGGCCGAGTACCAGCTTGGTCGCTTGGCGTACGACCGTGGTTACGGCGAATGCCCGGACGGCACGACGGGACTCCTCCTGAACATGCATATCCCGTCCGGCGCGCCGCTGTCTCCAGGTTCTTGCGATGAGTCGCTCGATCAGGCACGCGAGTTCTTCGGCCGCCATTTTCCTGACGAGCCGGTGACGAGCCTCGTCTGCCACTCCTGGTTGCTCGATCCGCAGCTCCATGAGTATCTCCCTCAGCAGTCGAACATCGCGCGATTCGCCCAGCGCTTCGAGCTGAAACCACGAGAAACCGACGATGACGATCGGTCAGACGGCGACATGCTGCAGTACGTCTTCGGCCGGCCAAGCCAGAGTGATCCGGTTACCTCGGACCTACTCGCAGAGCTACCAAGAGACACGTCTCTGCGAAGGGCATTCGTCGCCCATCTCCGATCCGGACGACACTGGCATGCACGCAGCGGCTGGATCGCTCTCTGACCTCCCGCGGGTGCGGCTGGTCATGCGGATGGGTCATGGAAGTAGTGGCCCTTGTCGAGATCCTCGATGAGCCCGGGATGCGTCGGTTGCCACCCCAGCAGCTCGCGGGTCAGTGTGCTCGAGGCCAGGCGATTGGCCGCGAGGAAGCCGGCCAGCCAGGTGAAGTGCTCGCCTGCGTCCGCGGGAGAGATGGACCACTGGCAGGTTCAGCTGGCGGCCGATGACTTCGGCGATGTCGCGGATGGGCACGCCCTCATCTGCGACGCCGTGCAGCGTCGATCCCGCGGGGGCCTTCTCCAGCGCGAGGCGGAACAGGTGCGCGGAGTCGAGGCGGTGCACGGCGGACCAGCGGTTGGTCCCGTCGCCGATGTAGCCGGAGACGCCCGTGTCACGGGCGATGCGAACCAGGGTCGACATGAAGCCCTGATCTCCTTCGCCGTGATTGGTCGGAGGGAGTCGCACGATTGACGAGCGGACGCTGCGGGAAGCGAGGGAGAGCCCCAACTCGGCGGTGGCCAACCGGGCCTGCGGGCCGTCGCTCTCGGCGGCCACAGCCGGGTCGAGACTGTGCCCGTCCCGTTCGGTCGCCACACGCCCCGGTGCGAGCCCGGGCGTCCCGGAGGCGATGACTAACGGCCGGTCAGAACCCGCAAGCGCCTCGCCGAATGTCTCGACGGCGCGGCGATCCGCGTCGGCAGCGCCCTGGAAGTTCCCGGAGAAGGCGAGGTCGTGCTTGAACGCGAGGTGGATCACGCCATCCGACGCGGCAGCCGCACTCCGCAGGCCGTCGAGGTCATCAAGAGTGCCGTGATGCACCTGGGCCCGGCCGCGCTGAGAGCAGCGACGGAGGCGGCAGGTGGAGCTGACTCCCGACGCGTGGCTACTGTGGGGTCATGCGGGTCGCCACGTGGAACGTCAACTCGATCAAGCAGCGGGTGCCCCGGTTCCTGCCGTGGCTGGATCAACGCCGACCCGACGTTGTGTGCCTGCAGGAGACCAAGCTCGCCGACGACGCCTTCCGGGCGTTGCTCGACGACGAGCTCACCCGGCGGGGGTACGCGACCGCCGTCCATGGCCAGGGGCAGTGGAACGGCGTCGCCCTGCTGTCCCGGGTCGGCCTCGACGACGTGGTGCCCGGTCTCGACGGCGCGCCGGGGTTCCCCGATCCCGAGGCGCGGGCGGTGTCGGCGACGTGCGGCGGGATACGCGTCCACTCCGTCTACGTGCCCAACGGGCGGGAGCCCGACTCGGACCACTACCGGTACAAGCTGGCGTGGCTCGACGTGCTGCGCGGCGTCGTCGCCGCGGGACCCGACCCCGTGGTCGTCTGCGGTGACATGAACATCGCGCCGACCGACGCCGACGTGTTCGACCCCGACGCCTACGCCGGGCAGACCCACGTCACCTCGCCGGAACGCGCAGCGCTCGCCGAGCTGCAGGCGGTCGGGCTGCATGACGTGGTGCGTGACCGCTGGCCCGACCAGCGGGTCTTCACCTACTGGGACTACCGGGCGGGCATGTTCCACAAGAACCTCGGCATGCGGATCGACCTGGTGCTCGCGGGCGGCGACGTGCCCGACCGGGTGCGGGCTGCCTGGGTGGATCGACACGCCCGCAAGGGCACCGGTCCCAGTGACCACGCACCCGTGATCGTCGACCTCGACGAAGCGCCCGACGGCGACGTCGGGCCGATGGTGCCGCCTCCGTCCGCACCGGCCGCGAAGCGCGGCACCAGCCGGCTGCCGCAGTCGCGCTGACAACCGCTCGACACCGGCGTCACGCGAGACACCGTGACCGATCGGGATAGGCTCCGTTCATGACGTGCCCCAAATGCCAGAACGTGATGAAGACCGTCAACAAGGGCGGCGTGCACATCGAGCAGTGTGAGGGGTGCCACGGCATCTTCCTCGACCGCGGCGAGCTCGAACAGATCGCGGGTGCGGAGAGCTCCTACTACGCGCAGGCGGCCCCGCCCCCGTATCGACCCGACCACGGTGGCCACAGGGACTCGCCCCGGCCGTATCGCGGCGGCCACGGCGACTCGCCGCGGCCGTACCGTGGTGGCTACGGCGACTCGCCCCGGCCGTACGGTCACGGCCAGAAGCGCAGGAAGAGCTTCCTCGAGAACCTCTTCGACTAGCCCGTTTCCTTGCTCGACCTGAGGATCTGCCCATCCTGCGGTGACCGCGCCGACCTGCCGGTGGTCTCCGGCGGATCACGGGAGTGCACGCGGTGCGGACACCGCTGGCCGTTCCGCAGGTTGCCGCTGTTCGCCCTGACCGGGCCCAGCGGCGGCGGCAAGTCCACCGTCGGCCCGGAGCTCGCCCGCCGGCTCGCCGACCGCGCGGTCGTGCTCGAGCAGGACGTGCTGTGGATCTCGGGGCTGCGTGAGGACGTCGACGGGCATCCGAGGTTCCGGTCGACCTGGCTGCGCATGGCCGCGATGATCCACCAGAGCGGTCGCCCGGTCGTGCTCTGCGGCACCGTGGCACCGCCGGAGCTCGAGTCGCTTCCCGAGCGGTCGTTCTTCTCCGCGATCCACTACCTCGCCCTCGTCGCCGAACCCGAGGTCCTGACCGCCCGGCTGCGGAGCCGTCCGGCGTGGCGCGAATGGGACGAGCCACGCATCGCCGAGATGCTGGAGTTCGCCGCATGGCTCCGGACGTCGGGCCCCACGCTCGCGCCACCGGTGCGACTCGTCGACACCACCGCCCTGTCGCTGGACGCGGTCGTCGACACCGCGTACTCGTGGGTGCTCGACGGCCTCGATCGTGCGGTACCGGGCGCAGGCGAGGCGCTAGCACCACGCAAGTGACCACCTGTTGTCTGGCTGCGAGGAGTCGACGGTCGGCTCGGAAGGCGGCACGGATGACAGGCGGCGCGATCGACTTGGACCCGGCGGCGGTGCTGGCCGAGGGCAGGAAGTGCCGGACGGTCGGCGATGTCGACGTGCCTCCGGGCAAGAGCGCACTCGCCGGAGGATGGGTGCCGCGCGGGCTGGCCTGCACGAACGCGTACATCAGCTGCCACGTCTCCTGGCAGGGCGTGTTCGGTGACCTGCAGACCACGCTGGGCAGCGTCGGCGACAAGCTTCAGGTCACCGCGAACACGGTCGGTTCGACCGACCATGCCAACGTCACGGAGTTCGAGGGCGCCTACCCGCGCGACGAGATCCCCGATCCCACGTACGACCCGAGCGGATCCAGCGCGGGGAGCGCCCGCTGATGGGCCGGCTGCTGACGAAGTCGGCTCTGCTCCACGCCACCTCGGCCGACGACGGGACCGGCGGGTACCGCGAGGCCAGGGACGCGGCCAACACCGCGCTCGCGAACTTCGACCCGATCCACGACACCATCGACTCCAAGACGATCTGGATGGGCGAGGGCCAGCCGGAGGCGGTGACGACCCTGCAGATCAGCCGGCTCGGCCTCAACACGACCGCGATCCAGATGGACACCGGCGCCCAGGTCGTGATCGGGCTGAGCAACGCTATCGCCACCTTGAGGTCGAACCTCGAGGACCTGAACGACAGGGCGAAGTCACAGAGGTTCTGGGTCGAGGAGGACGGCACCGTCGTCCACGGCCGGGACTTCGAGGCGACCGCCGATTCCTACGACTACTGGGAGGCGGAACGGCTCAAGCTCGAGGCCGCGATCAAGCAGACACTCAGCCTCGCGACCGCCGCCGACCTGAGCGCCAAGACATCCTTCGAGATGCTGACCGACAACGAGCCGTTCCTGGCCGACACCGCGTACGCGCCCGCGCTGAAGGCCAACCAGGACGCACTCGACCGGGCCCTGGCAGACCGGCAGCAGATCGTCGAGAACGCCGCCACCTGGCAGGCACTCGACTCGCTGATGCTGACGACCGTCGAGAACATCGACGACGGCGTGGACCTGATGCAGATCAACGAGAACAACCGCCTTCTCGGTCAGGTCATCGAACGGATCCTGTCCGAGGGGCATCCGATGGCCGGTCCGGTCCTCGATCTCCTCAAGGGCGACGTGGACGCGCTGCTGACGGCGAACCTCATGACCGCACTGGAGGTCGGGGCGACACTGACCCCCGAAGAGGCGCTCGCCCGGCTACTCAAGATCCCGGCGAGGGTCTCGGCCGTCGCGGGCGCGGCGATCCTGGCGACGGAGGTCGTGATGGCGCTGGTCGCGCAGGTGAATCCTGACGGTGAGGCCAAACCGGCGGTCATCGACGGCGACGGCACCGTCAAGGCGCACGTCGACGACCAGCGCCTCGCGAGCCTCGCCTCCGGCTACTACTCCCCCGGCACGGGCAACACCGCGCACGACGGCTCGGGCACCATCGCCGACCTCGCCTACCAACAGCGGCTCAACGACCGGGGAGCGAACGAGACCGACTGGGTCGGCGAGGCCGAGCAGACGAGGAGCAACCTGCTGGCGTGGCTGAGCGACAACAAGGACAGCCCCGATGCCGCGTACGCCGAGGGTCTGGTCAAGGAACTCGACATCGCCCTGGGTGACGTCCCCATCGGGGACGAGACCCCGATCGCCGAGACCCAGACCGGGTAGCCGCGACGCTCGGATACGTCGGTGAACGTAGGGGCGACCTCCTCGCGACGTAAGGGTTCGGGTCGGGGTATACGCCCGCGAGCCCGGTCCAAGTGTCGCTGTGGGGCGGATTCCGTGGGTGTGGTTTCCGGGGAGTGTGAGGCATGACGCGGCACCCGACCGGGAGCCCCTCTCGAACCGCTCGGAGAAGACAATGTCGAACGCCACCTTGCATCGGCCCACCAAGACCGACCCGACCATCGCGTACCAGCGCCCGGAGACCCTCCTCGACCGCGCACAACGCGTCGCCGCACACCTGCTCGCCAGGCACAGCATCACCGCCCTGCGTATCAGCCTCGGAGTAGTGTTCCTGCTCTTCGGCGCCCTGAAGTTCATCCCCGGCGCCAGCCCCGCCCAAGACCTCGCCGTCCGCACCGTCGAAACACTGACCTTCGGCCTCCTGCACGACGGCACCGCCCTCGCGGTCATCGCCACCATCGAATGCGTCATCGGCGTCACCATGCTGACCGGGAAGTTCCTGCGCCTGGGACTGCTCGTCATGGCCGCCGCCATGGTCGGCATCATGTCCCCACTCGTGCTGTTCTTCGGCGACATGTTCCCCGGCTACCCCACCCTCACCGGCCAGTACGTCATCAAA
>WHST01000157.1 GCA_009379955.1 Streptosporangiales bacterium
GCAGGTGGAGAACTGAATCGCCCCGCCCTGCCCCGTCGCGACGCCGAGGCGTGCGCCAGGCACCTGGTGGTCGGCGGCGGTTCCCATGACCTGGCGGGCGCACTCCGCGAGCCGCACCAGCGCCGTGGCGCCGACCGGGTTAGCTGCCTGCGGTCCGCCGGACGGGTTGATCACGGTGTTGCCGCCCCAGGCCCCATATCCGGCGCGCACGAGATCGGGCCCGTCGGGCGCCTCACACAGCCCCAGCGGGGCATAGGCCATCGTCTCCGCGTGGGTGAACGGTGCGTGGATCTCGACAACCTGCGCGTCACGAGCGGAGGAGACGTCGGCCTGCGCGTAGGCGCGCTCGGCGGAGCGGCGCAACGTGACCATGTCGACAAGGTCGCCGACCGGGCGGCGAACCCGATCACCCATGTTGTAGGTGTCACTGGTCGACGCCCGCCCCAGCACCCGCGCCATCGGCCGTTCCCTGCCCTCGACGCGAGCCGACCGAGCGACCACGATCGCGCACACGCCCTCCGAGATCGGGCAGGCGTCGAGCTGCGACACCGGCCAGGCGATCATCCGTGACCCGAGCACCTCGTCGGCGGTGTAGGGCTTCCGGATCTGGGCAAGCGGGTTGCGCGCCGCATGCGCGAAGTTGCGCTCGGCCACCTGCGCCCACACCTCGCGCCGATAACCCCAACGCATCATCATCCGCGTCGCGCGCAACGCACCCATGGAGATCGTCGACAGGCCGGTGTCCTTCTCGTAGATCGGGTCGAAGATCGAGTTGAAGACTGCCGGCACGTCGTGCGCCTGGGCCATTCGTTCCACCGCGACGACGACCGCCACATCGCCGCGGCCGGCCTCGAGCAGGTCCATCGCCGCGTAGGCCGCGGCGATGCCGGTGGTCCCGCCCGTGTTGACGCGCATGCTCGCGCGGCCGATGGCACCGGCAGCGGGCAGGAAACGCTTGTCCGGGCAGTTCTCCCCGGCCAGCCCGTCCGGAGCGAATCCGCCGACCACAATATCGACGTCGCGCGCGCTCAGCTGCGCGTCCGCCAACGCCTCCCGGACGGTGTGGCCGACCAGCTCCGGAGTCGATCCGTAGTGGCGACGTCGGTAGGCGGTCTGACCAACGCCGACGACGGCCAGTTCATGCGCGTGGGACATCGAAAGCACACCTCACCGAGAAGGGTCAGAAGACGAATAAGCCCAGTCCGCCGTCGACGGCGAAGTCCTGTCCGGTGGTGTAGGACGCCTCGTCGTATGTCAGATGGGCCACAAGCGCGGCGATCTCCTCCGGTCGCCCCGCACGCTTCATCGCCGTGGCCTGCTCGACTCGATCCCGGACGTCCGGGCGGATCCGGTCGTAGGCCGGGGTCCGGATGATGCCCGGCAGAACGGCGTTGGCCGTGATCCCCGACCTGGCCCCTTCCAGTGCCGTCGCCCGGGTCAGCCCGAGGACGGCGGCCTTGGCCGCGGCGTAGCCGCCGTGCCCGAGGTCGCCCATCCGACCCGCGATTGAGGAGATGTTGACGACACGGCCCCAGCTGTACGCGCGCATCGCGGGCAGGCAGGCCCGAGTCCAGTAGAACGGCGCGCTGGCGCCGACCCGGAGCTCCTCGTCCCACAGCTCGTCGGGGAGGTCGGTCAGGAACGCGGACTTGTCCGTGATGCCGGCGTTGTTCACGAGCACGAGCGGGACGCCGAAGTCGCTGAGCTCCCGCACGCCGGCGTGCACCGCGCCGGGGGCGCCGACGTCGGCGACGAGAGGGTGCACCTGGCCGGCGGGTGCCGACTCGCAGAGCCGCTGCAGGGCGTCGGTGTCGACGGCGACCGCGACGGCGGGCAGACCGGTGGCGAGCAACCTGTGCGTGATCGCCATACCGAGACCACCCGCTGCGCCGGTCACTACCGCGACGGTGCCGTCCGGCCGGCTCATTCCTGCACCAGTTCGAACGCGAAGTCGCTGATCCGGCCCTCACGCACGTCGCGAAATTTGACCCGGACCCGCGGCTGGGACAGCAGCGAGGCCCCGGCCGCATCAATGTCAGAGAGGTCCACGCCGCACACGGTGTTGAGCACGGCGCTCGACGCACCGTCGAGGGTCACATAACCGACCACCAGCGGTGGCTCGGGCAGCCCGGGGAACGAGGAGGTGAGGATGGTGAACGTTTCCAGTGTTCCCTCGGTGCCCACCTCGCGCCACTCGTCGATCTCCACGAAGCAGGCGTCGCAGAACCCGCGGGCCGGGACCAGGACCCGGTCGCACTGCGGGCAGTGCGTGCCCATGATCCGGCGGTTGAGCCGCAATTCGTTGAAGAATCGGCTCGCCGCGGCGCCTGCGTAGTAGGTGTAGCCGAAGTTCCAGTGCCCCTCGATGGTGACGGGTTCTTCGATCCCGGCGGCCGGCGGCGTCGTCATGGCTCTTGCTCTCCTTCCGGTCAGCTGCTTTGTTCAAGCCTTGCCGAGGACCACGGCGGTCTGGCTCTGCGCGGCGACTACGGACGAGCCGGTGGCTAGCCCCGTACGCCCACCGCCTCCGGTCAGGCGCTCACTGGCGCGGGCGATGCGGGCAAGTCCCATGGCAGGCGCGCCGTAGCCCATCGCCGCCGCACCGGCTGGGTCGAGGCGCCGGTCGGTGGCGAGCGCCGCCATGCCGGTGCCGGGTGCCGACGCACCGACCGCCTCGAGGGCCAGGGCCTCGTCGAACAGCGTCATCCCGTCGAGTTCCAGCACATCGACATCGGCAATACCGCGCTGCGCGCCGCACAACGCCTGCCCGCTGGCCGCCCTCAACGCGGGCAGGCCAAGCAGGTCACGGTCCCCGAGCTCGAACGGTTCTGTGCTCATCCCCACTCCGAGCACCTCAACGGCCGCGGGCGTATTGCCGATGACGACGGCTGCGACGACATCGCTCCACATCGGCAGCTCAGCCGGGCGTAGCGGCCAGGCCGGCGCCGGAATCCGCCCTGGGTCGCCAGCACGCTCACCGCGCCGGGCGGCGGCCTCCTGCCGGTGCGCGGCATAACCTGGGTGCTTCGCGAGCGCCCGCGTCGCGCGCAGGCCGCTGACGCCGATCTCGGTCATCGCCAGCGGCCGGGTCGTGAACGGGTCGAACAGCGCGTGCGAGATCGCGTCGACCGGTCCTTCACTCAGTCGGCCCCACGCCGCCACCAGGCAGGTCTGCACCGACCCCGAGCGCACGCGGGCATCGGCGAGCGCAAAAGCCGTCGCACCGTCGTCGCCGACCCGCGTCTCATCCTTCAGATAAGCGGCGGCCGCCGGCGCGGTGACCATGCTGGTCAGCGACCGGCCGTCGACGAGGTCATGCGCCGCGAGCACGACCGCCTCGAGCTCGGTCGCTGACATTCCAGCGGAGCGAAGGGCGTCGCGCACGCCCACGAAGATCAGATCCTGGAGGCTGCGCGTGGGATCCGCCCAGGACAAACTCACCGACACGCCGTGCACGTACACGGGGCCCACTCCGACCTCCCTACCCGAGGAGATGTCAACAGGTGCGTTGATATCATGGTATCCGGCTGCGCACTAGACTCCGGTCACCCGGCCCAGCCGGACGAGGGTGTTGCTAGGAGGTGCCGCACGTTGTCGCAGCCGGTGGACGACCAGTCCAGCTCGATCGGACGGCGCCGTGCCATTGCCCGGCGGGAGCGCAATGCCACCTGGCTGGAGCGGCGCGACCAGCTCCTAGCCGCGGCGGCGGAGGCATTCCAGGCCAAGGGCTTCCAGGCGGTGAGCATGAGCGACATCGCTGCCCGCCTCGGCAGCGACCGCGCCAGCGTCTATTACTACTTTGCAAGCAAGCAGGAGATCTTCCTCGCGCTCGTCGAGCAGGCCGTCCGCGCCAATGTCGAGTTGATCGAGGCGGTGGCCGCCACCGACGAGCCTGCGACGGCCCGTCTGCGCCGGGCCATCGAGGCCCTCGCCGAGTCCTACGAGCGCCACTATCCCTACCTGCACCTCTACGTTCAGGAGGACATGCGCCAGCTGTCGGAGTCTCCGGACGAGACGCACCTGCGCGAGCTCGGCGACCGCTACGACGAAGCCATCATGACGATCGCCCGCGACGGCGTCGAGTCTGGTGAGTTCCGGCCCGAGGTCGATGCGCACATGCTGCGTTTCGCCGTGCTCGGTGCGCTCAACTGGACTCACCGGTGGTACACGCCGGGCGGTCGGCTCAGCGGCGCCGAGATCGGCAGGGCATTCAGCGATATCATCCTCAATGGAGCGGCCGCCTGCGCCTCCTCCTGAACCGACCTCATTCGGACGCGCTCGACTCCTTTAGCAGTGAGATCGCCGCCATCGGGCAGGCATCGGCGGCCGCCTCGAGATCTGAGGGGGTCCATCGCCCGCTGGGCCGGAAGACCGACTGACCTGTCTCGTCGAGCTCGAACCCCTCGCGCGCCATCTGCAGGCACATGGTGACCCCGGTACAGAGGTCGTGGTCCACGTAGGCCCTCGTCACGGGCCCGTCCTCGCTCATGACTCGTGGAACGTGATGTGGAGCTGGGTCAGGCTGCGCGAAACCACGGTCGGCACGTAGTGCAGCTCCTCGTCGTGGATGGTGTAGCGCGGAAAGGCCTGGGAGAGGCCGCGAAACGCTTCTTCGGCCTCGAGCTGCGCCAGCGGCGCACCGAGGCAGGTGTGGATCCCCTGCCCGAAGGTCGTGTGCTTGTTCGGCCACCGGCCGATGTCCAGCCGACCCGGATCGGTGAAGGCCGCGGGATCGTGGTTCGCGGCATGCTGCACCAGCAGGACCCGGTCCCCTCGCTCGATTCGCTGCCCGCCGAGCTCCAGCGGCTCGGTCGCCCAGCGCGCCATCGCACGGATGGGCCCGTCGTAGCGCAGCACCTCATCGGCCGCGCTGCGCGCCAGCGAGGGATCGTCGCGCAACCGAATCCACTGGTCGGGGAACCGGTCGAAGGCCACCATGCCGTTGGCGAGCAGGTTCATCGTCGTCTCGTGGCCGGCGAACACCATCAGGATCGCGTTGGCGATGACCTCGTCGTCGGACAGGACGTCACCGCTGTCGACGACCTGCACCAGGCCGGTCAGCAGGTCGTCCTGCGGGTGGTGTCGGCGCTGCGCGACGACCGGGCGGAGGAACTCGACGAGGTTGTCCATGGCCTCGTCGCCCTTGCGCATCCGGTCGGTGTCGTTACCTCGAACGAAGATCACCGCGCCGAGGTCCTCCGACCACGCGCGCACCGACTCCCGGCCCTCGGGTGGCACGCCCAGGTACTCGGCGATGACGACGACCGGCAGCGTGAAGGCAAATCGCGTGAGGAAGTCCACCTCGCGCTCCCCGCGTACCGACTCGACGAGGCCATCGACCAGCTCGCGGACCCGCGGGCGCAGCGTCTCCACGCTGCGCGGGGTGAAGGCCTTGTTGACCAGCGAACGCATCCGTGTGTGGTATGGCTGGTCCTTCCACACGAAGAACTTCGACAGGAACGCGAACAGCTGCTGGTATTGCGACGTCGCGGCACTGAGTTCCTCGCCGAACGGTCCCGCGAAGCGGTCAGACGACAGCTGCGCATGGTTGCGGAAGCCCGCGACCACCTCCTGGTAGCCACTGATCACCCAGCCGTTCCAGCGCCGGTTCCAACGTACCGGTCCGGCATCCCGCAACCGCGCGTAGAACGCGAACGGGTTGTCGATCGCCTCCCGCGACAACAGGTCGTCCAGATCCGTGCCGCTGGGCAGGACCGTCTCACTCATCTGCCGCCTCCGTGAGTCGTTCTCGCCCGAGAGCCGCTGCAGACGAACCGAGGCGCGGCTGTCCGGGGCGGGCACGTTCGAGCCTAGATCCGCCTCCGCCGAGTGTCAACGAGGGTGTTGACACTCGGGCTACCGTGCAGTTTGATGTAGCTCAGCTCACAGGTGCGCGCTCGGCCCGTGCCGCGCGTGACGACAACACGAGGAGGTGGCGTCGTGCTCGACGTCCGGAGCGCCCTGCGTCGCTCGGCGCAGTTCCACGAAGACTTGCCTGCGGTCGTGAGCGGTGACCGGCAGCTGACATTCGGCGAGGCGTGGCGGCGCGGGCTGCGGCTGGCCAACGCGCTGACCGCCGCCGGTCTGCAACCCGGTGACCGGGTCGCCGTGCTGGAGGACAACAGCATCGAGGCCGCGGATTTCTACCTCGGGTCGGTGGCGGCCAACCTCACCCGAGTGCCGCTGTACCGGCGCAACGCCGCCGAGGCGCACCTGCACATGCTCCAGGGCACCCAGTGCAAGGCCGTGGTCGTCTCCGAGGAGTACGCGTCCGAGCTCGAGCCGGTGGCCGACCAGCTCGACGGGCTGCAGGTCATCGTCCGCGACGTCGGCTACGAGGACTGGCTGGCCTCGTTCCCGGACACCGACCCCGATCCGGCGATCGACCTCGACGACGTGTTCATCGTCCGCCACTCCGCCGGGACCGTGGGCAAGGCCAAGGGCATCGCCTACACCCACCGGGCCTGGATGAACACCACCCGCGACTGGTTCTACATGCTCCCGCCAGTCGAGCTGGGCGACAAGTGCCTGCACGTCGGGCCGATCAGCCATGGTTCCGGGTACCTGTTCTTGCCCGTCTGGCTCGCCGGCGGCTGCAACATCCTCGACCGCAAGTTCGACGCCGGTGATTTCATCGCGCGCATCCAGCGCGACGAGATCAGCTGGTTCTTCGCGGTCCCCACGATGATCGCCGACATCGTCGAGTCGGTCGGCGGCAAGCCGCAGACCCTGCCCTCGCTCAAGGCCGTGATGATCTCCGCGGCACCGATCGCGGCCAAGACCGCGCTGGCCGCCCACGCCGTCTTCGGCGACACGCTGTTTCAAATGTACGGGCAGACCGAGGCCGTGCCAGTGTCGTTCATGGGGCCCAAGGAATGGTTCTCCGGCGGTCCGGACTCCCCCACCATCCGCGCGGCCGGCCGCGTGATGCCCTTTGCCGAGCTCGACATCCGCGACCCGGACAATAAACCGCTGCCGACCGGCGAGGAGGGCGAGATCGCGATCCGCTGCGACGGTCAGATGACCGGGATCTGGGGCGACCCCGAACTCAGCGAGCGGCGACTGCGCGACGGCTGGGTACTGACCGGTGACATCGGGCGGCTCGACGCACGCGGCTACCTCTACGTCGTAGACCGTGTGGATGACATGATTGTCTCCGGCGGATTCAACATCTGGCCGGCCGAACTCGAGCAGGCGATCCAGACGCTGCCCGGCGTGCGCGAGGTCGTCGCGTTCGGAGTGCCCAACGACAAATGGGGGGAAACCCCCCTCGCGGTCGTCGTCACCGAACCCGGCGCCGACCTCGACGAAGACACCATCGTCGCCACCTGCTCGCGCCTGCTCGGCTCGTACAAGAAACCGACATCGGTCGAGCTACGTGACCAGCCACTACCCCGCAGCCCCGTCGGGAAGATCCAGCGCAAGGTGCTACGCAAGCCCTACTGGGCCGGTGAGGAACGCCGCGTCAAAGGATCCTGACAGTCCAGCCTGCGTCGTCGTGGAGGGGCCGTGAGTTACCAGTTCGAACCCGGCGACGAGCGCGGCGCCCTCAACCTCGTCGATGCCGACGCGGTACGGCGGGGTCTGGCGAGTGTGACTCAGGCCGGCGTCATCTCGCTGGCCCAGCCGATCCGCGCGGGCGCGGTCCCGATCGCCGGCATGCGCACCCAGCCAGTGCACTACATGACACGTGACGGCGGGGACTACGCAGCCGGCCTGCCCGAACGCCCCGGCTTCGGATTCGCCGACGACGGCATCATGCTCGCCTGCCACGGCGCAACCCACCTCGACGCCCTGGCACACGTATGGCAGGACGGCCTGATGTACGGGGGTTTCAGCGCCAACGAGGTCACCAGCCGCGGCGCGAAGCGGTGCGGCATCGACAAAGCTGCGCCGTTCGTCTGCCGTGGTTTGCTCGTCGACGCAGTGCCCGAGGGCGCCCCCGGTCTGCAGCCCGGCACCTCGATCGGCGTCGCCACGCTGCGGACCGCTCTCGCCGGTCACGACCCCCGCCCCGGCGACGCCCTTCTCGTCCGGACCGGATGGCCCCAGCTATGGCGCGCCGACCCATCGATCGGCACTGAATCCTGGCCCGGCCTCGATGGCGACTGCGTGGAGTGGATCCTCGAGTCCGGGTTCGCGCTCGTCGGCGCGGACACAATCGGTGTCGAGGTGTCCCCGTCAACGGATCCGGAGTGTGCATCCCCGCTGCACATCGCCCTGATCCGCGACAACGGCGTCTACTTCCTCGAACTGCTCGAGCTCGAGGCGCTAGCCACCGCGCTGGCCGCCGCCGGCAGGCGAGAGTTCCTGCTCGTCGTCGCCCCTTTGCCGATCCATCAGGCGGTCGGCAGCCCGGTCACGCCCGTGGCGGTGGTGTAGGTGATCGACCGCAGCCCCGCCGAGAGAAGGCACTCGACGTCATCCCGCTCTCCGACACCGAGATGCGGGTCGTCGCCACGCTGCGCGACACCAGTGTCGCCGTCGACGACCCCACAGACGTCGAGCTCATCCACGACCTCCGGCTCGAGGCGACGATCACCGTGCCCGACCTGGTGATCCGAGAGGTCTCAGGACATGCCGAACACCAGCCCTACGACCAGTGCGCCCTGACCATCGCCCCCGCTGGCGGGCCTGCGCGGGCTCAGCCTCAAGCGCGGGTACCGACGTCAGGTGATGGAACGGCTCGGCGGGCCCCGGGGCTGCAGCCATTTCCTGACACTGGCCCTCGAGCTCTCCGCCGCCAACGTCCTCTCGATCTACCTGCGGATGCGGGCGCAAGTCCCGAACACCCCGGAGAACCGGGCAAACGGCACCTGGGCGCGCGCGGGCCTGCAGGTCGAGCCCGGGCTGATGAACGCCTGCCTCGCGCTCGCCGCCGACTCACCGGTGCAACGCCTCGTCCTCGGCGACGAGCCGACTGACGACGAGTGACCTGTCAACACATCTGTTGACAGCCGTCGCCACGACGGCTTCAATGGTCATCGGCACTGGAACAGGTGGGGCTGCGCCGACGGCGTCGCTGGCCACAAAAGAAGGAGTTCGGCGATGACCGCGGTGCGCATGCCCGCTCACGCGATCGACGAGGTGTTCTCCGCGTGGCTGCGCGAGTTCGGGTCCGCCATGGAGGACGCCGACCCGGCGCGCATCGCAGATTGCGTCGTCGATGACGGCTACTGGCGCGACATCCTGTCGTTCACGTGGGCATACCGGACATTCAGTGGGCGCGCAGAGATCGAGTCGGCGCTGAAGGCGACGCTGCCCGAGGTGGCGCCGCGAGGGTTTCGCTCGGCGGCGGGTCGCATCGAACCACGACTTGTCAAGCGATCGGGCGAGCGGGTAGTCGAGGCGTTCTTCGATTTCGACACCACAGTCGGCCGCGGCACCGGGTTCGTGCGGCTGCTCCTCGACGAGGCGAATCCTCTCCGGCCGCGGGCCCGGCTGCTGCTGACGACGCTGCAGGAGTTGCACGGGTTCGAGGAACACGTCGGCGACCGGCGCCCGACAGGGGTCGAGCACTCGGAGAACTTCGCCGGGGACAACTGGCTCGACGCGCGCGCCAACGAACAGGAGTTCGCTGACCGGGAGCCCGAGGTGCTCGTCGTCGGGGGCGCTCAAGCAGGTCTGACCCTCGCGGCGCGACTGCGCCAGTTCGGCGTAGATGCGCTGGTGGTGGAGAAGAACCCGAGGATCGGCGACAACTGGCGCAACCGCTACCACTCACTGACGCTGCACAACGAGGTATGGGCCAACCACCTGCCCTACCTCCCCTTCCCGCCCACCTGGCCGACCTTCCTGCCGAAGGACAAGCTTGCCGGCTGGCTGGAGGCCTACGCCGAGTTCATGGAACTCAACGTGTGGACCGGCACCGAATTCATCAGCGCTGACTACGACGCAGATGCGCGCCGGTGGACGGCACGCCTCACCAGGGCCGACGGGACCGAGCGCGTGCTCCGCATCCCCCACCTCGTGCTGGCCACCGGCAGCGTCAGTGGCGTCCCGAACCTGCCGGCACTGCCCGGCCTCGACAAGTTCGACGGAGAGGTCCTGCACTCAAGTCAGTTCACCAGTGCGACCAAATACCAGGGGCAGCGCGCCATCGTCGTCGGTACGGGCAACAGCGGCCACGACGTGGCACAAGAGCTCTACAGCAACGGCGCCGCCCAGGTCACCATGATCCAGCGCCACCCGACCTGCGTGGTCAGCCTCGTCCCCAGCGGCACGCTCGTCTACGCGCTCTACTCCGAAGGCCCACCGGTCGACGACATCGACTTGATCACCGCGGCCATCCCTTACCCCGTCCTCCGCGACACCTACCAACACCTCACCAAGCGCACGCGCGACTACGACCAAGACCTGCTGGATCGGCTGCACGCTGTCGGCTTCGAGAGCGACTTCGAACCCGACGACACGGGCTTTCACATGAGATACCTGCGCCGGGGCGGCGGCTACTACATCAACGTTGGCTGCTCCGAGCTGATCGCCGACCGCAAGATCGGCCTCGTCCATGCCCGAGACATGAACACGTTCACCGGCAACGGCCTCCTCCTGGCCGACGGCACAACGGTCGAAGCCGACCTGGTCGTCCTCGCCACCGGCTACGAGAACCAGCAGGAAACAATACGTCGGATGCTCGGCGCGGATGTCGCCGAGAAGGTCGGCCCCGTCTGGGGTTTCGACGAAAACGGGTTCATGCGCAATATGTGGACGCGGACCCGCCAAGATGGCTTCTGGCTCATGGGCGGCGCCCTAAACGAAAGCCGCCTCTACTCCCGGTTCCTGGCCCTGCAGATCAAAGCCGAGCTCGAAGGACTGCTCCCCATCAAGCCCACGCTCTGACGGTGTCCAGCCTGAGGATACGACTGCCTCCGATGTCGTCTACCGAGCGTTACACGCCGACATCCATAACACGGTCAGCACGCTCGCTGCTTGACAGAGGAGCTAGGGACACTCCCCTTGTAGGACCTCGGAGCCCGGGAGCGCACGCCTGGTCCCGGCCTCCGGAGGTGGGAGCACAGGTTCGAGCCCTGCTGGGGACGCCCGTCACTCTCGAGCCGGTGCACGGTTCCGGATCGGTTGCCTGCCGACGCGGTACGCGACGTAGGTCACGCGCGGTAACACGTGCGGTTGTTGCGGCGACATTCCGGTCAGCGGTACGCGGATAGACCTCGGCTCAGTCGCTAGTTCGCCCTCTTTTTACCTTGAGGACTACCATGGACTGGCTGTATTGGCTCGCCGTCACCGCGGCGCTGCTCGTGTTCGTGTACAACCGGCGGCTGAAGCAGGCCCGCAGCTTCGCGGAGCAGGCCGAGCGGGAGGGCATGCACACCTCTGCCGCGTACTGGCGCTCGGAAACCCAATGGCTGCCCGCGCGACAGGGCCAGGACCAGACGGCGAGGGTGAGCGCGTGGCGCACCGTGCGGATCGTCGCGACGTGTGCTGCTGCGACGCTCGCTACGTGGGTCGTGTTCGGGCTGGCGGTCGGTCCGCCACCGGAGGCGCCGACGGACACGGTGGCTGCGAAGCCGACGAAGAGCCCGCGGCTCCCACGACGTGGACGACACAGTCGGCAACCACGGCCACGCAGCCACCGAAGCCGCACAAGCCCGCAACTCCTGGTCACGCCAAATGGGACGGTCATCAACGTGCTCGACGGTGACACCGTCGACGTCGCTTTCGACGCTGGCGGCACGACCTGGGTTCGTGTGTTGGGCATCGACTCACGGGAGCTGTTCGGCGGGGAGCAGTGCTGGGGCCGCGAAGCCTCAGGATTCGTGAGCGAACCCTCGCGGGGAAGCGAATCCGGCTTGACTCGGACCCGACGCAAAACGACCGGGACGCTTACGATCGAGCGTTGCGCTACGTAGTGCTCCTCGACGCCCGCACATACTCGGTTCTCGCCGTGGAGGCCGGTACGGCCCGGTCGTACGTGTATGACACGCCAGTGCTGCTGCACCCCGAGATCGTGGCGGCGGAGCAGCGCGCCGAGGTCGCCGCCGCCGGGCTGTGGGGCGCGACTTGCTACGGCAAGATCGACGATCTGGTTGCCGAGCCGGACCCAGCACCCGCGCCGGACTCAGCACCCGCGCCCGGCGCCGCCTACGATGGGGACTCCGGCAGTGTCGCCTACTACGAGAACTGCAGCGCCGCGCGCGCCGCCGGCGCCGACCCGGGATGCTGACTACTCGTCAAAGTTGGACCGTGACGGCGATGGTGTCGCCTGCGAATAGCGACACCGGCGTCAGCCGTGAGGGACCCTGGTATCGGGGCGACGCCCGCATGGACCACTTCCGAGGGGGTAGCCGGTCGCTCGCAAGCATCGAACAGGTTTGTGCGACATCCCGTGAGTTCCGCGGTTCCTCGTCGGGAACGTAAGGGGCCGTGACCACCAGGACCAGGGCGTTCACGCGGATCTTGGCATCGGACCCCGCTGTGATCGTTCTTCAGGATCTCTGCGTGCTCACCGCGAGCATGGCCGAGCTGACCCGGGCCGAGATCATCGACGCGATCGTCGGCAAGCAGCTCGAATCGATGGGGGTCGCTGACCTGGCAGAAACGGCACGTGGCGCGCGTCGGCCAGCCACTCCTGGAGGCCCGCAATCTCCGCTCCGCAGGCCTGTCGCGCGGTGGTTCCGCACATGCTCGCCGCCGACAACGGTGGGTCCATCGTCATCACGTCCTCCATCGCCGGGCTCAAGGGTGTGGCGGGGTGTACGCACTACACGGCGGCCAAGCACGGCATCGTCGGGCTGATGCGCACCCTGGCCCGTGAGCTGGCGCCGCGCAGCATCCGGGTCAACACCATCCACCCGACCGGTGTGGACAGCCCGATGTCCAACAACGACTTCTTCGGCACCTGGCTCGAACAACACCAGGAACTCGGCGATGCGATGCGCGGCAACATGATGCCGGTGGACGCGATGGCGATGGAAGACGTCTCAGCCGTCATCGCCTGGCTGGTCTCGGGGGACTGTCAGTGATCTTGTGGGCGGGGCGGTGATCCGACAGGCTGGGGCATCGTGCCCGGGCGGAAAGGATCATGATGGCGGAGACGGTTGAGCCGGCGGGTTCTCAGTCGCTGGATGGTGTCGATATTCAGGGGTTGA
>WHST01000158.1 GCA_009379955.1 Streptosporangiales bacterium
CGCCGAGCATCTCCGCAGCGAACGCCACCAGCCGCGGCCTGACCTGGTCCATCTCCTCCGGGGTCACGGATCAGAACACGACCACATCACGAGCCGGATCAGCGGTAGCGACACACGTAACAAAGTACTACTAGTGTCCTGAGTCAGAAGTACGTGCACCCCTGCCGGCGCCCAGGCGGGCACCTCGCTGCGTTGTCGGCAGAGCCCAAGTACGGCCCAGTACGAGGGCCTACCTCCGCCTTGCGATGCACCCACCTGGACGCCGGCAGCGGCACACAACCTCTGACTCAGGACCCTAGTGTCCCGACCGGTCGACGACGCGGGACAGCAGGCGCTGCTGCCCGAGCATCCAGACGTTGCTGCTCACCCAGTACACGAGCAGGCCGACGGGGAGCGCGGCACCGAAGACGAGGACGGAGAGCGGCAGGACGTACAGGCTGAGGTTCCGCATCATCGTCGCCTGCGGACCCGTCATCGGCTGGGTGGTCACCGCGAGCCGTGCCGTGAGGTGGGTGGCCACGGTGGCGATGAGCACGAGCGGGATGACCACCGGTGCCGCCTGCCACAGCCAGGTCGCCTGCACCAGGCCGGGACCCGTCGACGTGAGGCTGAGCAGGGCGTCGCCGAAGTGGACGTCGAGCAGTGTGGCCGCGAGGTACGACCTGACGTCCGCGAGGGAGAAGACGTAGTTCGCGGCGTCGGGTGACGCGGTGAACGCGCGCAGCACCTGGTTGAGACCGAGGAACGCCGGCACCTGCAGCAGCAACGGGAGGATGCTGCCGAACGGGCTCACGCCCAGCTCGCGCTGCGCCTTCCGCAGCTCCTCGGTCTGCCGGAACCGGTCGTCGGGGTACTTCTTCCTGATCGCCGCGACCCGCGTGGTCAGCTGCCGCATCTTCGGCAGTGCTCGCGCCTGGGCGAGGGCGGGTTTCACCAGGGCGGCGCGCACGGTGAAGACGAGGAACACGATCGCCAGTGCCCAGGCGAGCGCGTTCGCGTCGCCGAGCAGGAAGCCGAAGACGTGGTGCCAGCACCACAGGAGGACGGAGACGGGATAGCCGATGACATCGAGCATGAAAGGGACACCTCGCACGAGAGGACGGTCGGACGGAGCGGGTCAGCCGACCGGCGGTGCCGGCGCGATCGCCGGCACGGTGGAGCTACGCCGGTCGGTGCCCGGCGCCCGGCGCGCGAGGTCGGGGTCGCCCGGGAGCGTCCGGCCTGCTCTGGTGCCTGAAGGAGCCGCGCAGGCAGCGCTCGTCGTCGGCAGGTCCGCCGGCGACGGCGGGTGTGAGCACCGCGATCGCGTCGCGGGCCGCGGCGACGAGGACGAGCGACGACAGCAGGAGGACGGCGAGCGCGACGCTGACGCCGCCTGCGTCGGCGTGCACCTGCGGAGCGACGGCCAGCGCGAACGCGAGCGACAGCACGAGGGCGTACAGCGCTCGCGTCATGTCCTCACCTCACGATGTGGTCGGCACCGCCATGCTACCCGCCGGCTCGCGCTATTCGTTCGCCAGCGAGACGCAATGGGCGAGGTGTCTACTGTCGTGAACGGGAACGGGAGGCATCATGGAGTATCCGGTCGACCTCTTCACGGTGATCGTGCTGATCGCGCTGCCGACGGTGATGTTCGGCGGCTTCTCGCTGCTGCGGCTGCTGCCCACCGGCAAGCTCAGCGGTTTCCAGCTGACGTACTTCAAGGCCGGGCACGCCCACGCCGGGGTGCTCCTGGTGATGGCGCTGGCCGTCCTGAGCGTCGTCTCGGGCGGGGGTCTCGGCAGCGGCCTGCGCTGGCTGGTGTGCCTCCTGCTCACCGTCGGCATCCTCGCGCAGTCCGGCGGGATGTTCGTCCACATGGCCATCGGCCGAGCCGGTAGCTGGTCGCACGGCAACACGCTCACAGTCACCGGCGCCGTCCTGCTCGCCGTGGCTCTGCTCGTGACTGCGTACGGCGTCATCGTCGGATGAGCCCACCGGCACGGCTCGCGCGACGTGAACGCGTCACTCGCCGAGTCGACGGGCCGCCTCGGTCACCTCGGCGGAGCCGATCGCGGTGTAGACGTCGCGGGCCTGCTGCCAGTCCTCGCGTGCCGCGACGGTGTCTCCGGTGGCGTGCCGGGCATCGCCGAGGTAGCAGAGGGAGCGTGCCTCACGGAGGCGGTAGCCGGTCTCGCGGTGCCGGCGCAGCGCCTCGGTGCCGTGCTCGATCGCCTCGTCGAAGCGGCCGAGGCCGACGAGCGCCGCGGTGAGCACGGTGAGCGCGGCGTCCTCGGCGAGCCGCAGCGACCGTTCCCTCGCCGCGGCGAGGGTGTGCGTCGCGACCTCCAGCGCCTTGTCGTGGTTGCCCGCGAACACGTGCGCCCAGCCGAGCACGTCGAGCCACCGGAAGTACAGCGGGTGGTCGGCGATCGGCTCCATCTCCTCGGCGGTCGGGGCGAGCGCCTCGTCCCACTGCGTCGGAGGCCTGCCGCGAACGTCGATCTCGGCCACGACGGCACGGGCCTCGATGGTGTTCTCGCGGTCATCGAGCCGTTCGGCGGCCGCGATCGCCTCGAGAGCGAATGGCCGGGCACGGTCGTGTTCGCCCGCGTCACACAGGGTCCGGGCGAGATCGCACCGCGCGACGGTCGCGCCGCCCCGCAGCCGCGCCTCGTCGTACAGCTCGATGGCACGGACGAGATGGGTGCGGGCGTCGGCGAGGCGTCCGACGCGGCGCAGCGCGTGTCCGATGATGCCGTGGATGCGCGCCCGGCTCTCCGGGTCGGTCGCGTCGTCGTTCGCGAGGAGGGACTCGAGGTCGTCGACGGCCGCGGTCAGCCGGCCGCTCTCCGTCTTCAGCAGCGCCAGGTTCTGGGTGACGGCACTGACGCCCGGGCCGTTTCCGATGCGACGGAACAGCGCGAGGGCTCGCTCGCCTGCCAGCAGCGCGTCGGCATGGCGTGACGCGTTCGCGTCGACGATGCACAGCCGCCGCAGCGCCGACGCCGCGCCGTGGAGCTCCGCCACCTCGGTGAAGAGGCCCGCGGCCCGGATGAGTGCGACGCGCTGCTCCTCGGCGTGGGCAAGGTTGCTTCGCAGCATGCCTGCGGCCAGCGACATCGCCGCCGTGATCAGCGGATCGCCCTCCCGTTCGGCGAGAGAGAGCGCGACGGCGGTCATGCCGGCGTACTCCGATCCGTTCCCGCTGGCGGCGAAGTGCGGGCGCAACGCGTCCGTGAGGTGCCACACCACCAGGTGCGGGCCGTGCTCGGCACAGTGGGCGACGGTTGCCGAGAGGTTCGCCAGCTCGACGTCGATCCACTCGACGCCGGTACGCGCGACGAGAGCGTCGTCCGGCTGCGGGCGCGGCAACCGGTAGTGGGCCGCGGTCTGTGGGAGCAGGGCGGCGTCGGTCTTGCGGACGTAC
Source organism: Streptosporangiales bacterium (assembly GCA_009379955.1). Taxonomy (NCBI): domain Bacteria; kingdom Bacillati; phylum Actinomycetota; class Actinomycetes; order Streptosporangiales; species Streptosporangiales bacterium. Next base: position 3,410 of record WHST01000158.1, read on the forward strand.
CAGTCGAAGAGTTGCTGCCTCGCCCCGGCGGCGGCCGCCCGGCCGTCCTCGTCGAGGACCCGCTGCGACGCGTAGTCGCGGACGAGGTCGTGCAGCCGGTACCTGTCGACCGCCTGCTGCTGGAGGAGGCTGGCGGCGACGAGGGTGTCGAGCGGGCGACGCACGTCGGTCCCGCCCGTCAGGGCGGCGGCCGCCTCGGTGGTGAAGTCCGCGCCCGGGATCAGGCCGAGCTGCCGGAAGAGACGGCGGGCGTCCGGGTCGAGCGCGGTGTAGGAGAGGTGGAACGCGGCCTGCACTGCACTCCGGTCGTCACCCGCCCACAGCCGCAGGAGCCGGCCACCCTTGTCGAGCTCGGTCGCGTAATCGGCGACCCGCTCGTGGGGACGCAGGGCGAGGTTCGCTCCGGCCACCCGCAGGGCCAGTGGGAGGCGGCCGCAGGACTCGGCGATCCGCGCCAGGGCCTCGGGTTCGGCTGACACCCGGGCGGCGTCGACCCGGTCGGCGAGGAGGGCCGTCGCCTCCTGTTCGGTGAGGACGTCGAGCGGGAACGGCTTCGCGCCGTCGAGTGCCACGAGAGGGCGGAGCTGGTTGCGACTCGTCACGATGACGCCGCATCCCGGCTCGCCGGGCAGCAGTGGGCGTACCTGCTCGGGTGTCGCGGCGTTGTCCAACACCACGAGCACGCGCCTGCCCGCGAGTCGCGAGCGGAACATCGCGGCCTGCTCGTCCACGTCGGCCGGGACCTGTTCGGCCGGCACGCCGAGCGTGCGGAGGAACCTCGGCAGCACGTCGGCGGGGCGCAGGGCCTGCTCGGCGGAGAAGCCGCGGAGGTCGACGAACAGCTGCCCGTCGGGGAACCGGTCGACGAGCAGGTGTCCGATGTGCACGGCGAGCGCCGACTTGCCCACGCCCGGCGGACCGTGCAGGTGCACCGTCGGCGCCTCGGCGTCCGCGCCGAACCACGACAGCAGCCGGTCGACCGAGGTCTGGCGGCCGACGAACCCGGCGGGCGCGGCGGGCAACTGCCTCGGCGACACCACCGGTGGGGTGACGACCGGTGTCTCCGTGCCCTGGGCGGGTGCCTCGGCGGTCGCGAGCGTGCCGGTGAGGACGGACTGGTGGAGCTCCTGCAACTCGGCTCCTGGGTCGATGCCGAGCTCCCCGGCGAGGTGTGCCGCCACCTCCCGGTACGCCGCCAGGGCCTCCGCGCGTCGCCCGGACGCATAGAGCGCGCGGATCAACAGGCCCCACAGCCGCTCGCGCAGGGGATGCTCGGCGACGATCCGGCGCAGCTCGACGGCGGTGTCGCGGGACCTGCCCAGTGCCAGCTCGAGCTCGTAGCGCCGCTCCGTCACCGCGAGCCGGCGCTGGGTGAGCGGCTGCACGACCTCGCTGTGCAGCGACTCGGACGAGACGTCGGTCAGCGGCTCGCCACGCCACAGTCCCAGGGCCTCATGCAGCAGGTCGCTCGCGAACGACAGCTCGCCGCGACGCTCTGCCTCGTCCGCCCGCTCGGTCAACGACTCGAAGTCGGCCAGGTCGAGCTCACCCGGCCCGACCTTGATCCGGTAGCCGTGGTCGGCGCCGGGGATGCGGTCGCGGCCGAGAGCTCCGCGCAGGCGGTGGACGTAGACGATGAGCGTCTGCCTGGCGGACGGGATCGGGTCGTCGCCCCACAGGTGGTCGATCAACCTCTCGGTCGTGAGCCACCGGTTCGCGTCGAGCAGCAGTGCCGCGAGCAGGCCGCGTTCCTTCGCCGCAGGGATCGGCACGTCACGCCCGTCGCGGACCACCCGCAACGGTCCGAGCACCGAGAAGTACACGCTCACCGGGACAGTCTCCCAGCCCGTGTCACCACGGACGTCCGATAGCGTCCCCCTGGGCCCCGGAAGGAGTTCTCGATGACGCAGGTCCATGGTGGCGGGGGAACGCTCGGCACGCCGGTGCCCGTGGAGGACGCGCAGCGTCCACGGAGCGAACCGGTCAGGTTGCCACCGCAACCATGGCCACCCAGGGCCGGCGTGCTGATCGTGCAGGCGACATACCACTGGCTCGCCATGTTCATGATCGTGCCGCCGTCGCTGACGCTGAACGGGCATCCGGTGGGGGCGCGCTGGGGCCAGAACGCCTACCTGCTCCCGCCGGGCGACCATCACGTCGAGCTGTCGATCCGAGGGCTGTTCAGGGTCGGCACCGCGGCGGCGGTCGTGCCCGTACGGTCGGGGCAGCAGACGGTGGTGCACTATGCCACGCCGATGACCGCGTTCTCCCCCGGGGCGATGGGACCGACGCCGCAGCGGTCCCGTGGCGTCGCGGGCTACCTGGCGTTGCTCGGCATCCCGCTGGGTGCCGTGCTCGTCTTGCTGGTGATCCTCGTCGTCGCGGCCGTCGTCTCGTAGCGGGACGGCCGCGGCTGCCGGGGCTCAGTCGACCGTCTCGATGGTGAGCCAGTTCTCGAAGCAGTGGTTGTGCGCAAGTACGGACACGCCGATCGTCGCCCGCCCACCGAGTCCGGCCTCGGGTCCGAAGACGTCCCTGAGGAGGTCGGACGAGCCGCTCGAGACGAGGTTGACGTCGACGAAGCCCGGCGCCACCACGACGAAGTTGAGCGAGTTCACCAGCGCCTTCACCCGGTCCAGCGAGCCGAGCGCCAGGCGGATCGTCGCCAGGCAGTTCACCGCCGTGATCCGCGCCGCCTCGTACCCCTGGTCGACCGTGACCTCGGCGCCGAGCCTGCCGGCGTGGATCGGAGCGCCCTCGCGGCCGGGGACGTCGGGAACGTGGCCGGAGAGGAACAGCAGGGCGCCGACCCGGTGGAACGCCTTCATCGATCCGTAGTCGAGCCCGTGGTACGAGCCGTCGGTGTAGTCGGGGATGTCCAGTCCGAGTTCGGCGGCGCGGGCTTCGGCGGTCACGGTCATCGGCTCCTCCAAGGAACGTTGTCAGAGCCTCAGCGTGCTACAGCCCGCTGAGGCTCTGACAAGCCCTCATCCAGTCCGCGAGACGCGGAACGGTGGCTCAGCCGCAGTGCTTCTTGCGCCAGACGCCGTAGTAGTAGTTCTGGTTGATCGTGATCGACGCGCCGAAGTCGATGCAGCGACCCTTGGCCGGGAAGCTGATCGGTCCCGCGTACGTGGTGAAGGCGCCGCAGTCGAAGTGGTCGAAGCCACCTACGTAGAGGCACTTGCCGTACGGGTCGAGCTGCTGTGTCGACACGCCGCCGCCGATGGCGGTCTCGGTGTGCTTGGTGCCCTGGAACCGGGGAGCCTTGTAGAAGTACAGGCAGTTCTTCCCCGTCGAGGAGTTGTAGTAGACGTAGACGGTGCCGAGCAGCGTGCCGCCCTTCGTCGACATCGTGTGCTTGCCGCCGGAGACCAGGCGGCCGCTGCAGATCGCCTGTACGCCCACGTCGGCCTTCGTCGTGGCCCGGTCGGCCACCACCGTGTTCGCCCCCGGTCGCTCGGTCGGCGCGGCGGACGCCGCGGTCGCGGTGCCGACGACCATCGAGGTCGCGGCGAGCAGGGCGGCGGCGCCTGCGGCGAGCTTCATTCGAACACCCATCTGGCGTTCCTCTCCGTATCCTTCGTCGTCCGGTGTGGTCGACCGATGTCAGCCAAGCAGGAGTCCGCTAACCCGCCGCTAACCCGCCGGCAAGCACCGCGCGTAATACAGTCAGATCCATGCGAGGGCGGTGCTGCTGAGCAGGCTCAGCGCGGACGAGCTGCTGCGGTCGGTCCTCGACGACGGGACGTTCCGGCGGTGGGACGACTCGGAGCACGCCGCGCCGCTGGTCACGGGTGAGTACGCGGCCGAGCTGGCGGAGGCGCGACGGCTGGCCGGACTCGACGAGGCTGTCGTCACCGGTGAGGGTCTGCGGCGCGTCGGCGCGTCGGCGCGTCGGCGGTGTCGGTTGCGCAGTGTTTGCTCGGGCATGGAACAAGGGTCGGAAGGCGTGGCGTCCGAACCCCGCCGTCTCGGATCAGTTCTGCTCACATGCCAGCCCAGAAGCGGCAGCGATGCTCGGTGGCGTATGTCGTGGGCCGGATTCCGTCCGTCGACAGTCCAATCACGGTGTTGGCGGTACCGAACGCCGGCCATGTCGGAACACCGTGACGGTTCGGATCGCCGGCGTGGGCGAACGCGGACCAGTAGTCGATCATCGTGGCGCTGAGCCGCCGTTGCTTCGGAGCGAGCGGAGGGAACTGACTGTTCGGGATCGAGACGTCGAACAGGAACGGCAGATCCCAACTGTGGTAGGCGCCATAATCCACCCCATCGATGGGTGAGGCTTCCTCACGAAGCTCGTAGGCATAGGTGGGAACGTGCCGGCGTGCCGCGCGGGCGGTGGTCAGGGTAGGACACGCATAGTTCCGGTCAGTGATGACGGTTGACAGTGCGAGCGCTGGGCTGTCGAACTCGGCTGCCGGGTACTCCGCCAGAACCGGGTCGGCGTCCGCGCCGAGCAGGTCACGCAGGATGTTCACGTACCGGTCCTCAGGCAGGTCAGGGAACCTGCCCAGAACGGGTCCACGCGCCTCGTGACGTGTGCTCCCGAGCAGCAACGGGACGTCCGTGGTGAGGCCGTGGCGAAGAGCGGTGGCCGGCTGCAATGGGAGGTACGGCGTTCCGGCGACCGGGCCCCAGGCGGCGTTGCGGCGATCGCCGAGGGGGTTACCGACATCGCCGAGTACATTCAGGAGGTGGGTGGTGACGGGGACCTCGCGCAGGCAGGCCGCGATGTCGCGGTTGGTGCCGGCGTCTGCGCACCCGATCTCCTCCAGGGCCTGGGTGCCCTTGGCGTCAGCGGCCGGCTTCGTCATCACCTCGGTCGCGCAGGCACCGCTCTGTGTGATCGCGCGGTGGAACAGGCCCCGTGATCCCGGGGAGGCGAGATGGGTGCACACGCTGCGCGCCCCCGAGGACTGACCGGCCAGGGTGACCCGCTCCGGATCGCCGCTGAAGCGGGCGATGTTGCGCTGGACCCAGCGCAGTGCCTCGGCCTGGTCGAGCAACCCGTAGTTGCCAGAGAAGGTGCCTTCGGCGTCGAGCGCGGGGCTGGAGAGGAAGCCGAGTGCTCCGAGGCGGTAGTTGACCGTCACGACGACGACGTCGCCGCCCACGGCGAGTCGAGCGCCGTCGTACTCGGCGGATGCACCGGAGGTCAGTTCACCGCCGTGCAGCCACACGACCACTGGACGCAGGCCATGACGGTGCGCCCGCGGCCGGACGACATCGACGGTGAGGCAGTCCTCGCGGCCTGCGATCGGGTTGGACTCGTCGTAGGTCGCCTGTGGGCATGAGGTGGCCGGCTCAGTCGCGTCGCGGACGCCTCGCCACGGCGCAGGAGGCGCCGGCGGTCGCCAGCGGCGCTCGTCGACCGGTGGTGCGGCGTACGGGATACCAGAGAATGTCGTGTGGTTGCCGTCGATCTCACCGCGCACCCACCCCGCGTCGACGCGAACGAGAGCTTTGTCGTGCGCTGCGGCTTGCGGCACCGGGGCACCGACAACGGTCACGGCCACGACGGCGAACGCGGCCGCCAACATGCGGAGAGGGGATCGTAAGGACATGCCGACAACCCTCACCGGGACCAGCCAAGGACGCGTCCGTTCGAGGACGTAAGGGTCCCTACGCAATCTGACGTACCCGCACATGCCCGGCCTTCGAACCCATCGGTCCTCCCTGATCGTGGTCGACCGATACGAGTACTGCTATTCATCGCGCCGGCCAGGACACGGGCCGGCGTGATCCTTCGCAATTCCAAGAGGGGACCCTCTCTGCGGTCGGAGCGATGCGGCGTAGCGCCAGGGGACGAACTGGGCCGCGCGTTCCACGCGAGACCACTGTATCAGTTGATACAAGACCGAGGTGAGACGATCCGCGACAGCCATAACCGAACGCGTCTGGGCGCCGCTCAGGTGGGCCTCCAGTCGAAGCGCGGGTTGGAACCGGAGTCCGACGGCACCCGGCTGGTCCTCACCCTGGAGTGGTCCGGTCCGTTGGCGTGGCTCGCTCGGCTACTCTTCGGATCCAAGTCGAGGAAAATGATCCAGCAGGAGGCAGACATCTTCGTGCGATTGGCTGAGGATGCCGAACGACGCGACTGAACGTCCTCGCGAAGTGATGCTCGGCAAGGTCGTGGAGTGGTTCACGGTCAACGGGGTGCTGGACACGAGCATGCGGACCCTCGCGGCGGGCGTCGGAACCAGCAACCGGATGCTCAACTACCATTTCGGCTCCCGCGCGCAGCTGCTCGCAGCGGTGATCGAGCGGGTCTGTGAGGCCGAGCGAGACTCGCTGAACCTGTTCGTGAGCAAGATCGTCGATCCCGTCGAGGCGGGTCGGGAGTATTGGATCCACGTCGCGGACACGGCTCAGGTGTTTGCTCCACTGTTCTACGAGCTGTCGGCCCATGCGATGTACGGCAAGGACTACGCCGAGGACCTGCGACAGGTGCTGACCGACGCCTGGCTGTCCGGGTTCACCGAGGGATTCGCGCGCGTCACGTCACCTGAGTACGCCGAGCAGATGGCCCGGTTGTGCCTCGCGGTCGGTCGCGGCGTGCTCTTCGAGATGGCTTTGACAGGAGACCGCGCGGCCGCCGACGCCGCGATCAACGAGTTCACCGCGATGGTCCGTCAATCTCTCAAGACACGCAGGCGCTGATGACTGACGCGGTAGATCGTCCAGTCCGAGAGTGCAGGAACGCTGTCCAGGATCGGTTCGGCAACAAATCGGTAGACCTGCGGAGTTAGCTCAGCCGGTATCGATAGCAATCAGTGCGGCCGGCTGATGCCATCGATGATCCTGGCCCATTTGTCACGGCCCGCTGCCATCCTCGATTCACCCGACGGCAGTGCCCCTGTACCGCTTGCGGGAGAGTGAGGTCGATCCTGGCTTCCTCACTCGCGAGGACGATCTGATCGGTGGTCGCACCCATCATGAGCGCGGTGTTCAGCTGCCCCGGGTGCCCGCATCGACTTCTTCACCGGGATTCCCACCCGCTGTGAGGAGGTCGCCAACGGCTGCTGCCGACGCGAGCAACTCCCGTAGGGCCCGCCGCGCCGTGACCCCGGCGGACCCGAGCAGCGCGGTGGCGTGCATCAGCGACGACGGGACTGCTGCACGGATAGGTGACACCTGATCTGTGGTGCCTACGGGCGCCGCTGGAAGGATGTGCACCGTGCCCAGACCCATCCCAAGGAGTTCCGCGAGGACGTCGTGGCCGTGGCGCCGCGGAGTTCCAGACCCTCGACCTCGACGCACTGGCGAGGGAGGTCGACGGGGTAATGACGACCTCGCAGGACTGGTGGCCGGCCGACTTCGGCCACTACGGGCCGCTCTTCATCCGGATGGCGTGGCACAGCGCCGGCACGTACCGTACCGACGACGGCCGCGGGGCGCCGGCGCCGGCATGCAGCGCTTCGCGCCGTTGAACAGCTGGCCCGACAACGCGAGCCTCGACAAGGCGCGCAGGCTGCTCTGGCCGGTGAAGAAGAAGTACGGCCGCAAGATCTCGTGGGCCGACCTGAGTCTCAAGGCAAGACCCCAAGAGGGTCCTGGCGCGAGGTGTCGGGCAGCATGCCCGATGGCGAGTGTCGGTCGGACGATCTACGTGGAGGTGGCGATGACGAGAAGCTCTCTGGCGGGGTGGCTGAGTACTGAGCCGGCCCGGTAGACGGCTCTGAGGGTGCGGTGCATTCGGAGGCCGGGAACGTTCATTACCCAGATCGCACCGGATGCCACGAGTTCCTCGATGGCCAATGTGCTCAGGATCCCGACTCCGGCGCCTTGGACGACGGCCGATCTGATCGCGGATGTCGATCCGAGTTCGAGGACACCAGGAGGCAGTGAGACGCCGTGGTGGTCTAAGGCCAGCTCGAGGGTGTCCCTGGTGCCGGATCCGAGCTCCCGGGTGATCAATCGTGATTCAAGGAGCTGGTCGATGCAGACTCGTGGTCGTCCGTACAGCTGGTGAGCAGCGCCGACGACGACCTTTAGTTCGTCTGTGGCGACGGGGACCTCGACTAGGTCATCGGGGGTGTCGGGTCCTTCGATGAAGCCTAAGTCGATGGTGCTGCGTTCGAGCTCTCGGGCTACCGCGGCAGAGTTGCACATCTTCAGCGAGATGCTGAGGTCGGGCTGGACATCTCGTAGTCGCGTGATCCAGCCGGGCAGCAGAAACTCGGCGACGACGCAGCTTGCGGCGAGGCTCAGCTTTCCCTGTGCGGTCAGCCGTAGTAGCTCGACGGAAGAGCGAAACTTGTCGGCCGCATCGAGGAGTACCTCTGCCTCGGCCACGACGCGACGGCCCTCTGCCGTCAGCACGCACCCGCGGAACGTACGCTCTACCAAGGGGATGCCTGTCCGGCGCTCAAGTTGGCGCAACCGCTGGCTGGCGGATGGTTGCGCGATTCCGAGCTGCTTGCCGGCTCTGCCAATGCTGCCGCAGTGAGCGATGACGCACAGCAGTCTCAACGACGTGAGATCCGGCAACTCAGCGGAGCTGGTGAGCCAGTCAGGTTCGAAGGTAGGTACCTCTGGTGCGCCGCCATGGGCGAAGTCGGCGGTCTCGGCCTGCCTCGACGTGCTCATGTTCGTCATGGGCCCTCCAGAGAGACGAGATGGTGGCGTTCGAAGCCCGTGTCGAACCAGTCATGTCGACCTAGTCGCTGGAACCAGGGCGTCGTCCTGGATAGGCGGCGGTGTGGGGAGGTCAGTGCGGCAGCCTCATCGAGGGAATGGATCACGAGATGGGTGGGTCCTGCGGCAGGACAGCGGGACACACGGGATAGGCAATAGCCGCGCCACGTCTCTTCACGCAGGAGCATGGGTCCGTGCTCATACACGTACCACGCCTCGAACTCGGTCCAATGGCACTGGGGAACCCGGAACACCACAACGAAGAGATCGTGTACGTCCAGTGTCCAGTGGTCGGTGCGCTCGAGCAGGCAAGACCGCACGGATAGACCCTCGACCGCAAGTTCCAATGACTCCCGGTCGAGGCGGACCACGGTCGTGTCGGCACCGTGGTCCGTGCATCGGAACATCATCGGAAGGTGACGTCTCATGAGGAGGCGAGCAGCCCTCCATCCACAGGGAGCACCACACCGGAGATGGCAGACGCCTCGTTCGAGACCAAGAACTGCACTGCCATCGCCACATCGTGGGCAGTGATCATTCGTTGGATCGGTTGTCTGGCAAACCAGGCGGCTCGATACTTCTTGTCGTCGATCCTCGGTCGCGTCAGCGGCGACTCCACGAGGCCGGGCGCGACGGTGTTGACCCGGATATGTCGCGACGCAAGTTCGACAGCGAGCGCCTTGGTGAGTCCCACAACTCCTGCCTTGCTCGCTGAGTAGGCCGCACTGCTGTGCAGTCGCGGGCCGACCATTGCGTGGACAGAGGAGATGGTTACGATGCTCGCGCCGTCGGCCAGATGCGGCGAGGCCTCCTTGCACCAGATGTAGGCGGCGTCCAAGTTGATGCTGACCATATCCGTCCACCACGCGTAGTCGCCGTCCTCCAACTTCCTGGTCTCCGAGCAATTGTCAATACCTGTGGATAGGTGTGTCATGCAGCTTGCTGCTGACTCGGTTGGTCGTCGGGGCGTTCGACGAGTTTGCCTTTCTTGAAGGTCGCTCCTGTTCGGACGAGGGCGACGAGGTGGGGTGCGTTGA
>WHST01000159.1 GCA_009379955.1 Streptosporangiales bacterium
CTGGCACACCAACCGACACACCGGCAACCACGCCCACCGCAAAGCCCGACTCACCCACCAACTCACCACCCTCGGCTACACCGTCACCCTCACCCAGGCAGCCACCTGACAGCCATTTTCGAATGAACGTGATCAACAGGGCGGGGCGTGACGCGGTGCGCCCGTCGAACGAGTAGAGCGCCGGCGCCCAGACCTGCTTGTTCCTGGTCTCGTCGGGGTCCCTGAAGATCTCCTGCACCGGTGCGTTCAGCAGGGTCGTCAGGCTCGGCGACGACCACAACGTTGCACGAACCGGACGGAAGAGCGCGGTCGTGACCGCGACTCAGGGTATGCGGTAGTCGGCGTCGGCCACGTCGCTCACGAACATGTACCCGGGCGCGTGCGTGATCGCGAACGGCGGCCGCGAGGCCATGACCGCCGCCTGTGGCGTGACGCCGCAGGCCCAGAAGATCGGCACGTCGCCCGACACCGGATCGATCGTCTCGCCGAAGTCGGGCTTCGCGAGGTCGGCGATGCCGATCGCGCCCGGGTCTCCGACCTGGACCGGCGCACCGTGCACCGCCGGCATCCGGCCGCTCAGCCGCACCGCATCGTCGACGCGTGCGGCGGGGATGTGGCGCATCGACACGACCATCGGTCCCGACACCCGACCGGCGGGGCGGCATGCCACGTCGGTGACGAACATCGAGATGTCGCGGCCCTGCTCGACGTGCCGCATCGGGATCCCGGCACGGACGAGGTCGAACTCGAACGTGAAGCTGCACCCGAGGAGGAACGCCACGAGGTCGTCACGCCAGACGTCGGTCACGTCCGTCGGCTCGTCGACGAGCTCGCCGTCGCGCCACACCCGGTACGCGGGCAGGTCGGTGCGCAGGTCGGCACCCGGCGCGAGGACGGTGGAGGGCGATCCCGCATCCGTCACGTCCAGGACGGGACACGGCTTCGGGTTGCGCTGGCAGAAGACGAGCACCTCGTACGCCCAGTCGGCGGGCACCGCGATCATGTTCGCCTGCGTGTGTCCCGTGCACCAGCCCGACGTCGTGGCGACGTGACCGCCGCGGAACAGTGCCCGCGCCTCGACCGGGCTCAACGCCCCCGGCTCCCCGACTCCCGCCATTCGATCCACCTCCACCCGCCACCGTACGGGTCAGCTCAACTGCGTACCACGGGTCTCCGGCAGGCCGGTCAGGGCGAGCACCGCGAGGCCGTAGCCGAGCGCACCGAAGATCATCGCGCCGCTCCCGGCCGAGAGTAGAGGATTGTTGAACAATCCGGCAATACCTGTGTTACGGTGAGCCGGTGCAGGTGTCCCTCGAGTCCGACCGCGTGCTGCTCGACCGGACGAGCACCGCGGAGCGGGTCGCCGACATCCTGCGCACCCGGATCATCCAGGGCTTCTTCCCGCCCGGCCGCCGCCTGGTCGAGGGCGCGATCGACGCCGCGCTCGGCGTCTCCCGCAACACGCTGCGTGAGGCGTTCCGGCTGCTCACGCACGAGGGCCTGCTCACCCACGAGCTCAACAGGGGCGTGTTCGTGCGCATCCCCTCGGTCGCCGACGTCGTCGACATCTACCGCGTACGCCGGCTCGTCGAGTGCCCCGCCGTCCGCGGCGTGACCGCGGACGCCGTCGTCACGGACGCCGTCCTCGTTGATGCGCTCGAGCGCATCGGTACGACGCTCGCCGCGGCCGAGCGCGCGGAAGCCGCCGACGAATGGCTCGGCCTCGGCACCGCGAACATCCTCTTCCACCAGGAGATCGCCCGACTCGCCGGCAGCCCCCGCGTCGACGAGCTGATGCGCCGCACGCTCGCCGAGCTGCGCCTCGTCTTCCACGTGATGGCCGACCCACGCCGGTTCCACGAGCCCTACCTCGACCGCAACCGGCAGATACTCGAACGCCTCCGCGCGGGCGACGGTGCCGGCGCGGAGGTCCAGCTCACCGCGTACCTCGACGACGCCGAGCGCCAGCTCGTCCAGGCGTACACCGCCGTACGAGGACCCGACAGACACACGGAGGTGACGGTGGATGGGTGACGACGGACGCTGGCAGTTCTGGGTCGACCGCGGCGGCACGTTCACCGACATCGTCGCCCGGCGGCCCGACGGCTCGTTGCACACCCACAAACTGTTGTCCGACAACCCCTCGCGCTACCGCGACGCCGCGGTCGCCGGGATCAGGCAGCTGCTCGACGTCCCGTCGGGCGACGCCGTCCCCGCCGGCCGCATCGAGGCCGTGCGCATGGGCACCACCGTCGCGACCAATGCGCTGCTCGAACGCCGTGGCGAGCGCACGCTGCTCGTCGTCACGCGTGGCTTCCGCGACGCGCTGCGGATCGGCTACCAGGAGCGTCCGCGCATCTTCGACCGGCAGATCGTGCTGCCCGAGCTGCCGTACGAACGCGTCGTCGAGGTCGACGAGCGCATCCTCGCCGACGGCACGGTCGTCACGCCGCCGGACGTGTCCGCGCTTGCCGACGAGCTGCGGCAGGCATACGACGACGGGATCCGTGCGGTCGCCGTGGTGTGCCTGCACAGCCACCTGCATCCGGAGCACGAGCGTGAGATCGGCGCCGTCGCCGAGCGCATCGGCTTCCCGCAGGTGTCGCTGTCGAGTGACGTGAGCCCGCTGATGAAGGTCGTGCCGCGCGGCGAGACCTGCGTCGTCGACGCGTACCTGTCGCCCGTGCTGCGCCGGTACGTCGACCATGTCGCCGAGGAGCTGGCCGGCGTCCGACTGATGTTCATGCAGTCCAACGGCGGGCTCACCGAGGCCGGCCACTTCCGCGGCAAGGACGCGATCCTGTCGGGACCCGCGGGCGGCATCGTCGGCATGGTGCGGATGTCCGCGCTCGCCGGGTTCGACAAGGTGATCGGCTTCGACATGGGCGGCACGTCGACCGACGTGTCGCACCACGCCGGCGAGTACGAGCGGGTGTTCCATACCACCGTCGCGGGCGTACGGCTGCGCGCGCCAATGCTCGACATCCACACCGTCGCCGCGGGCGGCGGGTCGATCCTGCACTTCGACGGCAGCAGGTACCGCGTAGGCCCCGACTCCGCGGGCGCCGATCCAGGACCCACCTGCTACCGGGGCGGCGGACCGCTGACGGTCACCGACGCGAACGTGATGCTCGGGCGTGTCCAGCCGGAGCACTTCCCGCACGTCTTCGGCCCCGGCGGCGACCAGCCGCTCGACGCCGAGCTGGTCCGCGAGCGGTTCGCCGAGCTCGCGGCCGAGATCGCCGAGCACACGAGCGACGACCGTACGCCCGAGCAGGCGGCCCAGGGCTACCTCGACATCGCGGTCGCGAACATGGCCAACGCGGTCAGGAAGATCTCGGTGCAGAAGGGCCACGACGTCGGCGACTACGTCCTCACGACGTTCGGCGGTGCCGGTGGCCAGCACGCGTGCGCCGTCGCCGACTCGCTCGGCATCACCTCGGTACTCGTGCCACCGATGGCCGGCGTCCTCTCGGCACTCGGCATCGGGCTCGCCGACACCACCGCGATGCGTGAGCAGTCCGTCGAGACCGCGTTCGACGCCGACGGCATGAAACGTCTGGCCGAGGTCGCCGACGAGCTCGAGGAGTCGGCGCGCGCGGAGCTGCTCGACGAGGACGTGCCGGCCGACCGCGTCGAGGTGACGCGCCGCGCGCACCTGCGCTACGACGGCACCGACACCGCCGTCACCGTCGTGCTCGGCGACCACGCCGAGATGAGGGCGGCCTTCGAGAAGAGCCATCGTCGGCTGTTCTCCTTCCTGATGGACCGTCCGCTGGTCGCCGAGGCCGTCTCCGTCGAGGCGGTCGGCCTGACCGAGCAGCCCGACCTGTCACCGCTCGGCGAGTCCGCGGGCGACGACGAGCCCGAGCCCGTCACGTCGGTGTCGATGCACACCGGCGGCGCGTGGCGCGACGTGCCGCTCCACCAGCGCGAACGGCTGCGCACGGGTCACACCGTGACGGGCCCCGCGATCGTCGCCGAGGCCAACGCGACGACGGTCGTCGACGACGGGTGGGCGGCGAACGTCACGGCGGAGGGGCACCTGCTCGTCGAGCGCGTGCGCACGCCGTCCGACGAGGACGTCAGCACCGTGGCCGACCCCGTCCTGCTGGAGATCTTCAACAACCTGTTCATGGCGATCGCCGAGCAGATGGGCGTGCGCCTGGAGGCGACGTCGCAGTCGGTCAACATCAAGGAGCGGCTCGACTTCTCCTGCGCGCTTTACGACCCGGAAGGCAACCTCGTCGCCAACGCGCCGCACATGCCCGTGCACCTGGGCTCGATGGGGTCGACCGTCCAGGAGGTCATCCGCCGCAACGTCGACGAGATGAAGCCGGGCGACGTCTTCGCGGTCAACGACCCGTACCACGGCGGCACCCACCTGCCGGACATCACGGTGGTCACGCCGGTCTTCGACGACGCGGGCGCGGAGATCCTGTTCTATGTCGCGTCGCGCGGTCACCACGCCGAGGTCGGCGGCCTGACCCCGGGCTCGATGCCCGCGTTCAGCTCGGTGATCGAGGAGGAGGGCGTGCTGTTCGACAACTGGCTGCTCGTCTCCGACGGCCGGCTCAGGGAGCAGGAGACGCGCGAGCTACTCGCCGGCGCACGCTACCCGTCGCGCAACCCGGAGACCAACCTCGCCGACCTGCGCGCGCAGATCTCCGCGAGCGAGAAGGGCATCGAGGAGCTCGCCTCGATGATCGACCACTTCGGACTCGAGGTCGTGCAGGCGTACATGAAGCACGTGCAGGACAACGCGGAGGAGGCCGTCCGGCGGGTCATCGACCGGCTCGACGACGGCGAGTACAGCTACGAGATGGACTCGGGCGCGCTGATCAAGGTGCGCATCACCGTCGACCGCGAGAGCCGGTCGGCGACGATCGACTTCACCGGCACGTCGCCGCAGCTCGACACCAACTTCAACGCGCCGACGTCCGTCGCGACCGCGGCCGTGCTCTACGTCTTCCGCACCCTCGTCGCCGACGACATCCCGTTGAACGACGGGTGCCTGCGGCCGCTGCACGTCGTCGTGCCCGACGGCACGATGCTGTCGCCGGAGTACCCCGCGGCGGTCGTCGCCGGCAACGTCGAGACGTCGCAGGCGGTCACGGGCGCGCTCTACGCGGCACTCGAGGTGCAGGCCGAGGGCGCGGGCACGATGAACAACCTGACGTTCGGCAACGAGCGCCACCAGTACTACGAGACCATCTCGTCGGGCTCGGGCGCCGGCGACGGGTTCGACGGCACGTCCGTCGTCCAGACGCACATGACGAACTCGCGGCTCACCGACCCCGAGGTGCTCGAGTGGCGGTTCCCGGTCGTCCTGGAGAGCTACGCGATCCGGCACGGCAGCGGCGGCGAGGGCCGGTGGCGCGGCGGCGACGGCGGCGTGCGGCGCCTGCGGTTCACCGAGGCGGCGACCGTCAGCACGCTGAGCGGCCACCGCAGGGTGCCGCCGTACGGTCTCGCCGGCGGCTCGCCAGGTGGGCTCGGCCGCAACCGTGTCGAGCGCGCCGACGGCACCGTCGACGACATGGCCGGCTGCGACTCCGTCGAGGTCGCCCCGGGCGACGTGCTGGTGATCGAGACGCCGGGCGGCGGCGGCTACGGCACGCCGGTCACGGGGTCAGCCGATCCCTGTTGATCACGTTAACGTGATCAACAGGGACTTCACCCAGCGCAGGGACGAGGTGAGGTCCACGTTGATCACGTTAACGTGATCAACGGCGCCTCCCCGGGCCGAACGCCGGTCGTGCCGTCAGCCGAGGGTGGTGCCGAAGAGCAGGCCTAGCAGGTACGTCGCCGCGGCGGCAGCGTACCCGATCGCGAGCTGGCGCAGGGCGCGCCGCAGCGGCGGGCCACCCGAGAGCAGCCCGACGACGGCACCGGTGACGATCAGGGCGATGCCCACGAGCACCGCGGCGACGATCGTGGCCGGCAGCCCCGCCATGCCGAACGCGTACGGCAGGACGGGGATCACGGCACCGGAGGCGAAGAAGCAGAAGCTCGACAGCCCGGCGCGGATGCCGGTGCCGATCGCCTCGTGCTCGTCGATCTCGCTGTCGGCGGTCACGGCCGGCGCGTCGTCCCTTTCTGGCCGGGAGAGCGTCTCGGTCGCGCGTGCCTGCGCCTCGTCCTCGGCCATCCCCCGCGCCCGGTAGACGAGCGCGAGCTCGTTGGCGTCGATGTCGAGGTGCGGGACCGCAGACCCGGTGTGCGGACTCGGGGACGAGGCCGCGAGCAGCTCGCGCTGCGAGCGGACGGAGACGAACTCTCCCGCGCCCATCGACAGCGCCCCGGCAAGCAGGCCCGCGACGCCGGTGATCAGCACCGTGCCGCTCGACACCCCGCTGGCGCTGATGCCGAGCACCAGGGCCAGGTTGCTGACGAGCCCGTCGTTGGCGCCGAAGACCGCGGCGCGGAAGGTGCCGGAGAGCCTGTTGCGCCCCCGGGTCGCGAGTCCGCGGACGACCTCCTCGTGGATGCGTTCGTCTGCGGCCATCGTCGCGGTCGCGTCGGCGTCGCTCTCGTACGGGGAACGCGCTTCGGCCCGCTGCGCGAGGGCGAGCACGAAGACCGAGCCGAACCGCCTGGCGAGGAACCCGAGCATCCGGGTGCGGATGTCACCTTGCCGGGGCTTGCCGACGTCGGCGCCGAGCAGGTCGAGCCAGTGCGCCTCGTGCCGCCGCTCGGCCTCGGCGAGCGCGAGCAGGATCGCCCGCTCCTCGCCCGTGCGGCGCCCGGCGAGGTCGCGGTAGACGGCACCCTCGGCACGCTCGTCGGCGAGGTACTGCCGCCACCGCCTGATGTCCGCGGCACTCGGCTCGGGACGCGCGGCGGCGGGATGGTCGCTGGTGGGGGTCATTGTTCCCTTCGGTCGGCACAGCCGATAGCCGAAGGTCTCGCTCGCCCGTCGCCGGGTGGTGCACCGGGCCCGCGTGGGCCAGCGTGTCGACACACCGCCGCCGCAGGCGTACGAGACGCCACGGCGGGAACTACTCCCCTTCACCGCCCACGCTAGCCAATCCGGTCCCCGCCCGTCGCTTCGGGGGACCCGACTGGAGCGCCGCAAGCATCCCGAGTCGTAGCCGACGCGGCCCGACGACAGCGGAGCGCCCGCGCCGGTCACCGCGGGTCCCGGCGTCCCGGTCACCCGTAGCGGAGCCGCGGTCATGGTGATACGCCGGTCTCGGACGGACACCCGTCCTGGGGACGGCGACAGCGGGAGGACCACCATGCAGAAGCTCGTCATCGATGCCACGACAGCCGCGCCATGAGCGTCCCGGCGGACCGCCGGCGGCTGCGCGAACGGCAGCGCCCGCTCAAGGACCGGTACGGCGCGGAGCCCGGTGCCGCGGTGCTGCGGCTGCGTGCCGAGGGGTCGCTGGCACAGACCGGCGTGACCTGCTCGGTCGACACGGGCAGGGCGCTCGTCGAGGCCGGGCTGCACGCGGCCGCGGGTGGGGACGGCTCGTCGGCGTGCTCGGGCGACCTCCTGCTGCAGGCGCTCGTCGCCTGCGCGGGCGTCACCCTGCGCGCCGTCGCGGTCAACCGAGGCCTGGATGTCACCGGAACCGTGCGCGCCGAGGGTGAGCTCGACCTGCGGGGAACACTCGGCGTGGACCGTGACGTCCCGGTCGGCTTCCGGACGATCCTGCTGCACTTCGACCTGCACTCCGACGCGCCGGCCGAGGACCTGGCGGCGCTCGTCGCCACGAGCGAGGCGTACTGCGTCGTGCTCCAGACCCTGGCCGGCGGCACCCGGTTGCGAGTCACGCACGACGCGACCTGACGGTGCGTTCCCGCACGGGCGGGCGCCATCCGCTGATATACACCAGTCGTGCCTCTCCCCCGGTTCGCGTGGCGACCGCTCGTCGCGCTCGCGGCCGTCTTCGCCGCCGTCCTGACCGTTCTGTCCCCCCGGTACGGCTTCCACCGCGACGAGCTCTACTTCCTCGTCGCCGGGAAGCACCTGGCCGCCGGGTACGTCGACCAGCCGCCGCTCACGCCGCTGCTCGCGCGCGTGAGCACCGCGGTGTTCGGCGAGAGCCCGGCCGGCCTGCGGGTCGTGGCGACGCTCACCGGCGTCGCTGTCGTGCTGCTGGTCGCCCTCGTCGCCCGCGAGCTCGGCGGCGGCCGCGGGGCACAGGTCGCGGCGGCGCTGTGCACCGCGGTGTCGGTGTTCTTCGTCGCGACCGCGCACATGGTGTCGACGGCGACGTTCGACGTGCTCGCCTGGGTCGCCGCCGGCTGGCTCGTGCTCCGGGTGCTACGCACGGGGAACGGCCGCTGGTGGCTCGCGGTCGGCGCCGTCGCCGGCGTCTCGCTGCTGAACAAGTACCTCGTGGTCCTGCTCTTCGGCTGCCTCGCGGTGGCACTGCTCGCGGTCGGGCCGCGCCAGGTCCTGCGCACCTGGTGGCTGCCCGCCGGCATCGTCCTGGCACTGCTCATCGCGGCACCCAACCTCGTCTGGCAGGCGACGCACGGCTGGCCGCAGCTGACCGTGGCGGCGGGCATCAGCTCCGACGACGGTACGGAGAACCGGCTGTTCTTCCTGCCCGGCCAGATCCTCTACATCTCCCCTGGCTTCGTCCCGATCTGGATCGCGGGGATCGTCCGGCTGCTGCGCGACCCGGCGCTGCGCTGGGCACGGTCGATGGCCCTGACCTACCCCGTCCTCGCCGTCGCGGTGCTCGTCACCGGCGGCAAGGCGTACTACCTTTTGCCGATCCTGCTGATCCTGCTCGCGGCGGGCGTCCCACCGGTGCTCACCTGGCTGGGACGCGGGCGCCTGGTCCTGCGCCGGGCGCTCGCCGGGTTCGTCCTGGTGACCGCGGCGCTCGCCACCGCCACCGGGAGCCTGCCGGTGCTGCCGGCCGCCGCGCTCGACGACGCGGGCATCCTCGCGATGAACCCCGAATCCGGCGAGCAGGTGGGCTGGGACGCCCTGGCGCGTACGGTCGGCACGGCCTGGCGGGAGATCCCGGCCGACCGGCGCGCCGGAGCGGTCGTCTTCACGCAGAACTACGGGCAGGCCGGCGCGATCGCCCACTACGGACCCGCGCTCGGCCTCCCGCAGCCGTACTCGGGCCACATGTCGTTCCACGACTGGGGCCCACCGCCCGACACCGCACGCGGCCCCGTGCTCCTGGTCGTCCAGGCGGGTGACGGCGGGCGGTCGACCGACCCGTTCACCGACTGCCGCACGGTCGCACGCAACGACAACGGGCTCGGCCTCGACAACGAGGAGCAGGGTGCGCTGGTGCTGCGATGCGATGGTCCGCACGAGCCGTGGTCGCGGCTCTGGCCCGACCTGCGCCGCTACTACTGACGCGCGTCACCGTCCGCCAGTACCCGTCACCCGGTCGCGTGCCCTGGCGGTGGACCGTCCCGCGGTGCTAATTTGTTGCGAGTCGTTCGCAACTACACCGTTTGTTCGCAACTACACCGCGACCAGGGGATGACCTCGGATGCACGTGCCTGACGGCTTCTTCGACGCGCCGACGTCCATCGGGGCGGGCGTCGTCACGGCGGGCGTCATCGCGGTCGCCCTCAAGCAGTCGGCGAAGGAGTTCACCGAACGCCTCGCGCCGATGGCGGGTCTGGTGGCGGCGTTCATCTTCGCGTTGCAGATGCTCAACTTCCCCGTCGCCGGCGGGACGAGCGGCCACCTGCTGGGCGGGGCGCTCGCGGCGGTGCTCGTCAGACCCTGGGTCGGCATCCTCTGCATCTCGGTGGTGCTGGCCGTGCAGGGACTGATGTTCGCCGACGGTGGCCTGACCGCGTACGGCCTCAACGTCATCCTGATCGCGGTCGTGCCGACGTTCGTCGCGTACGGCGTGTTCCGGCTCCTCTGGCGGTTCCTGCCGAAGCGCAGGCCGTCGGTCGTCATCGGCGCCACGGTCGCCGCGCTGGTGTCCGTGCCGGTCGCGGCGGCGGTGTTCGCGGTCCTCTTCGCGATCGGCGGCGCCGTCGACCTGTCGTTCGGCACGGTGCTCGGCGCGATGGTGAGCGTCCACGTTCTCGTGGGGATCGGCGAGGCGCTGATCACCTCCGCGGTCGTGAGCACGGTCGTGGCCGTACGCCCCGACCTGATCACGGCGGCACCGGAGCTCAAGCCGACGCTCGTGACGAGCGCGCGGCCGGCGGAACAGGCACAGGTATGACCGATCCGACGACCGGCACCGAGAAGAGGCAACGACCCGCGCGCAGGAGTGTCCGGCTGTTCGTCGTCGCCGGGCTGCTCGTCGGCCTCGGCCTGGCCATCGGCGTCAGCCCGTTCGCGAGCGGTTCGCCCGACGGGCTCGAGAAGGTCTCCGAGCAGCAAGGCTTCGCCGATTCCGCGAAGGACCACTGGTTCACGGGCGGACCGTTCGCCGACTACGGGGTCTCCGGCATCGGCAACGAGGCGGTGGGCACGGCGCTCTCCGGACTCGTCGGCGTCCTCGTGACGATGGGCGTGGGCGTCGCGCTGTTCGCTCTCGTCGGCCTGGTGCGGGGCAGGCGCGCGGCGCGCGACACCTCCCCCGACTGACGTGGGCGCCGGGCACGTCTCCCAGCTCTACGTCGAGACCCGTTCGCCGCTGCACGCCGCGCGGCCGGAGTGCAAGATCGTGGCGACGTTCCTCTTCGTCCTCGCGATCGTCGCCACGCCACGCGAGGCGATGTGGGCGTTCGCCTGCCACGCCGCCGTCGTCGCGACCGCGGCAGCCGTCGGCCGACTCCGCCCGCTCCTGGTCGCCAGGCGGCTCACCATCGAGGTGCCGTTCCTCGCGTTCGCACTGCTGCTCCCATTCCTCGCGCACGGCGAACGGATCGACGTCGGCCCCGTCACGGTGTCGGCCGACGGGCTATGGGGTGCGTGGAACATCGTGGCCAAGGGCACGCTCGGCGTCGCGTCCGCCGTCGTCCTCACGGCCGTCACGACGCAGACCGACCTGCTCCGCGGGCTCGAGCGGCTGCGGTTGCCGCGCACGCTCGTCGCCATCATGACGTTGATGATCAGGTTCGGTGTCGTGCTCACCGACCAGAGCAGGCGCATGCAGATCGCGCGGACGTCACGCGGCTACGACCCACGCTGGATCTGGCAGGTACGCGCGCTCGCATCGTCGGCCGGCACGCTGTTCGTGCGCTCGTACGAACGCGGCGAACGCGTCTACCTCGCGATGACGTCGCGCGGGTTCACCGGAAGCCTGCCGCGCACCGACGACACCCGCGCAACCCCCGCCGCCTGGGCCACGGCCTTGACGCTGCCGCTCGTGGCCGCCGTCATATCGTGCGGGGCATGGGTGAGCATGTGAGCGAGGAAGCGGTCGCGGGGGGTAGTGGCGTGAACGATCCGCCGACCCTGCACGTGCGCGGGCTCGGGTTCGCGTACCCGGACGGCCACCAGGCGCTCTACGACGTCGACCTGACCGTCCGGCCGGGCGAACGTGTCGCGCTCCTCGGCCCGAACGGCGCCGGCAAGACGACGCTCGTGCTCCACCTCAACGGCGTGCTGAGCGGCGGTGTCGGCGAGGTACGTGTCGGCGACCTGCCCGTCACCAAGGAGCACCTGCGCGAGATCCGGCGCCGGGTCGGCATCGTCTTCCAGGACCCCGACGACCAGCTGTTCATGCCGACCGTCCGAGACGACGTGGCGTTCGGCCCCGCGAACCTCGGCGTCCGCGGCGAGGCACTCGACCGACGTGTCCACGAGGCACTGGACCAGGTCGGCATGACGGCGGTGGTCGACCGCGCGCCGCACCACCTCAGCCTCGGCCAGCGCAGGCGCGTCGCCATCGCCACCGTGCTGGCCATGCACCCGGAGATCCTCGTCCTCGACGAGCCGTCATCCAACCTCGACCCGGCCGCACGGCGCGAGCTGATGACCGTGCTCACCGCCCTCCCGCTGACCATTCTCGTCGTCACCCACGACCTCCCGTACGCACTGGAACTGTGCGAACGCTCCCTCATCATGAACGAGGGCCGCATCGTCGCCGACGGACGGACACGAGACCTGCTGGCGGACGAGGACCTCCTGACCGCCAACCGCCTGGAGCTCCCCTTCGGCTTCGAGCTCCGCCGCGACTGACGCCTTCCCGGCGCGAGGGTCCGCAGGCGATGGCGGCGAAGGTCTGCAATCGTGGGATACGTGCCGAAGAACCAGAAGCGACAGACTTCGCAGGTCACGTACGCGATCAAGGCGCAGCTCGACCGTGCCGATCCGCCGATCTGGCGCAACTTACGCCTTCCCGGCGCGACACCGCTTGACGCGCTGCACCGACTCATCCAGGCCGCATTCGGCTGGGAGGACGCGCACCTCCACCAGTTCTCGGTCGGTGATCCCTACCGTTCCCGCGTGGTGTACGAGCCGGCGCCGGAGGAGGACATCGACCTCGATCTCGATCTCGACGAGGGTCCGGAACGGGTCGACGAGTCGACGGTCACCGTCGCCGAGCTCGCCCCGCACACCGGTGATTGGTTCACCTACCTGTACGACTTCGGCGACTCGTGGACGCACACGATCACCGTCGAGTCGGTCGACGAACCGGATTCCGTGGAGCTGTTGCCGCGATGCACTGATGGTCGCCGCATGGCTCCGTTCGAGGACTCCGGAGGCGTGTCGGGTTGGGCCGAGAAGGTCGACGCGGCGCGTGACGACAGCCACCCCGACCATGCCGATGTCAGGGGCTGGCTCGGTCTGGCACCAGGTCAGGACTTCGACCCGGCCCAGTTCGACAAAGACGCGATCGCCGTCGCGATCAGTTCGGTGAAGCAACCATCGGGAGACTGACGACTCGCCGGGTCAGGGTGGTCGGTCATGCACTCGGTTCAGTCTCGGTCTCTGTGTCGGGTCGAGCCATCGAGGTGGGATGGTGTGCGCGCGGCCGTTGCTCATGGTCAGGTCGACGGTGCCGTCGTGGATGGCGGTGTGGTGGGTGGTGCAGACCAGGGCGAGGTTGTCGATGTCGGTGGTGCCGCCTCGGGACCACCAGGTGACGTGGTGGGCCTGGGTGTACTGC
This sequence comes from Streptosporangiales bacterium, assembly GCA_009379955.1. Classification (NCBI taxonomy): domain Bacteria; kingdom Bacillati; phylum Actinomycetota; class Actinomycetes; order Streptosporangiales; species Streptosporangiales bacterium. The sequence continues at coordinate 13,011 of WHST01000159.1, forward strand.
GGTGGCGCGTCACACCCGGCCACCACACA
>WHST01000160.1 GCA_009379955.1 Streptosporangiales bacterium
CGAGCGGCGGCGGGTGCAACTCCCGCCGCCGACTCACCACCGGCTCAAAGACGAGAACACCGGCTGGACACTCCACGCCCACCCCGACGGCACCGTCACCTGGACCACACCCACCCGACGCACCTACACCCAACGACCCCACGACTATGGCGACACCTGATCGACACCCTGGTCATGTGCGGACAGTGCGTGGTCAGGCCCGTGGGATGTCTTTTCCGGTTGGTCGGTATTCCATGAGGAGCAACCGGCCGTCGAGTGCTCGGTGATCGACCAGGTCAAGGTCGGCGGAGGCCATGTTCGCGAAGAATGCGTCGTCCCCTGCGTCCCCGGCGATCAGGGGAAAGGTCATCAGCCGCAGCCGGTCCACCAGGCCGGCGTTCGTGAGCTGCCTTGCCAGGGAGAGGCTTCCCATGGTGCGCAGTGGAACGTCGCTGTCGGCCTTCATCCTCGGGATCTCTTCGACGAGTTCCTGGTCGCAGATCCTTGTGTTGGGCCAGGCTGCGTGCCGCAGAGTCCTGGAGAACACGACCTTGTCCAGCTTGGCCATCTGGTGCCAGGACTCGTCACGGGCCTCGTCCGGGAGCCCTGCCAGCGCTTCGTAGGTTCGCCGCCCCATGACCACGAGCTGTGGTGCGGCCACCTCGGTCGTGATCCATTCCTCGAGCTCTGGGCCCAGGTAGCCGAAGTATCCAGGTAGTCCTTTCGAGCCGGCCCACCCGTCGACCGAGACGAAGATGTCGACCGTCAATGTGCTTCCCATGCTCGCTCCTTCTCTCGCGCGCGGGCTGCCAGGTAGCCCTTTCACGTCAAGACCAGGCGTGACCCCGAAACTCATCGGCTCACAGCTACGTCCGTTCGCCGAGACGTACGTCTCATCCGATTGGACGGCCGGGCCGCGTCTGGCTAGCGTCGGGTGGCGACCGACCGCAGTGAACGTGAGGAGCGAGCCGTGACCGAGCCGTTGCTCGACCACCTCGTGTACGCCGCACCGGACGTCGACGTGCTCGTCGACTCCTTTCGCGAGCGGACGGGCGTCGACCCACCGCTGGGTGGCAGGCATGTCGGGCGCAACACCCGCAACTATCTGGTGGGTCTGGGTGGCTCGGCCTACCTGGAGCTGATCGGGCCCGACGACCCCGCCGAGAAGGACGGCACGACGGTGTTCGGCATCAGTACGTTGACGGCGCCGCGGATCGTCGGCTGGGTCGTGGCTCCCGAGGACATCGAGGCGCGGGCGGCGAGCGCGCGTGCGCGTGGGTACGACCCGGGCGAGATCGGGCCGCTGTCGCGTCGCACGCCCGACGGCGTGTTGCTGGAGTGGCGGCTCACGAAGGACGCGCCGGACGACAGGCAGGGCCTCGTCCCGCGGCTCATCGACTGGCAGCAGGCGGCGCACCCCACCACCAGCGGACTCCCCGAGCTGGCGCTGGTGTCGCTGGCCGGCTTTCATCCGGAGCCCGACGTCGTCCGCCGCGACCTCGACGCGCTGGGCGTCGAGCTCGACGTACGTCCAGGCGATCCCGGCTTCGCGGCCGTGGTGGAGACACCGAACGGACAGGTGACACTGACATGACGGTGTGTCCCGCCGTCCTCCGCCGCTCCGCTCCTCGCTACGTGGCTGCGTGGTTGTGGTGTGCGCTTCGGACCGCTGCGATGCTCACTTTGGAGGAAGGCTCATGACGGCGAACCGCAGGCTCGGACTCACGCTTCCGCAGCGCGGGGTGTTCTTCGACGCGATCACCATCACCGAGCTCGTGGAGACCGGGCACTTCGCGGACGAGTCGGGTGCGTACGACTCGGTGTGGATCGGCGACAGCCTGCTCGCCAAGCCGCGGCCCGAGGCGGTCGCGCTGTTCGGTGCGCTCGCCTCGGTCACCGAACGGGTGACGCTGGCGGTGGGCTGCCTCGCGACGTTCCCCGTTCGCGATCCCGTCCTGCTCGCCGACCAGTGGGCGACGCTCGACCAGCTCACCGGCGGGCGCATGCTGCTCGCGGTGTGCACGGGCATCGTCAAGGCGCGTGACGCGTCCGAGCGTGAGGGTGCGCTGTACGGCGTCACCGACAAGTCGCGCACCGGGCGGCTGGAGGAGAACATCGAGATCCTCCGCCGGCTCTGGGCCGAGGACAACGTCACGTTCGAGGGCCGCTACCGGAGCTTCGAGGATGTGACGGTGCTGCCCAAGCCGGTGCAGAGTCCGCCGCCGATCCAGATCGCGTCGAACCCGAACCCGGCGCTGCGTGCGGAGCGCGCGCTGCGCAGGGTCGCGCGGCTGGCGGACGGCTGGATGACGACGCGGAAGGCGCCGGAGTACCTCACCGTCAACTGGCCGATCATCCGGGGGTTCCTGGAGGAGGAGGGTCGCGACCCGTCGGCGTTCCCCGTGGTGGCGTACCACAACGCGAACCTCAACCCCGACCGCGAGGCGGCGTACGACGAGAGCTTCCGGTTCCTGCGTGAGTACTACGGCCCGGTCTACAGCGAGGAGGACACCCGGCACTGGACCGCGGCGGGTTCGGTCGACCAGGTGATCGACGATCTCAACGGACTGTTCGCCGACGGTGCGACCGAGGTGACGCTGCGCATCACGTCCTGGGACTGGCGCAAGCAGTTGAAGGTGCTCACCGAGGAGGTCATCCCCGCCGTCAAGGCTGCGGGGTGACCATGACGGACAACGGAGTGCCGCGCGTGATCGCGGTGCAGAGCGGTGAGAACGGCGGGCCGCGCCGCTACGGCGAGTGGTTCGCCGCGGACGGTCTGCACGTCGACGTCGTGCACGCGTACGACGGCGAGCCGATCCCGGTGATCCTCGAGCACGACGCCGTGCTGGTGCTGGGTGGCGGCTACCTGCCCGACGCCGACGACCGCGCCCCGTGGCTCGCGCCGACCAGGGCGCTCGTCCGGCAGGCGCTCGCGGAGGACGTGCCGGTGCTGGGCATCTGCCTCGGCGGGCAGCTGCTCGCGGCCGTCGGGGGCGGCGAGGTCAAGGGCGATGTCGGTGCGCCCGAGGCCGGCAGCACGCCGATCACGTTGCGTCCCGAGGCCGCCGACGACCCGCTGTTCCGCGACCTGCCGAGCGTCGTCCCCGCGCTGGAGCACCACGTCGACGCCATCACCGTGCTCCCGCCGGACGCGGTGTGGCTGGCGCAGAGCGAGCGCTGCCCGTACCAGGCGTTCCGGCTCGGCGAGAATGCGTGGGGCGTGCAGTTCCACCCCGAGGCGAGTGCCGACCGCATCCCGCAGTGGAACGCCGACAAGCTGACAGCGCAGGGCTTCGACCCCGACGAGGTGCACCGCCAGGCGGTCGCCGACGACCCGATCTCGACCCCGATCTGGCGCGAGGTCGCCGGACGCTTCGCGACCATCGTCCGCGCCAACGCCCGCTGAGTGCGGGGTGCCGGTCAGTCGAACATGGCCATGATGCGGGTCGTGGCGTGGGCGAGGTGCTCGCCCATGCAGGCCGCGGCGGTGTCGGCGTCGTGGGCGCGCAGCGCGGCCAGGATGGCCAGGTGCTCGTTGTGCGCCTCACCGACGCGGTCGGACGAGGCGCCGGAGCGGAACCGGGCGAGCCGCAGCTGGGTGTGCACGCTGCGGCCGTGCTCGCGGAGCTTCCCGTTGCGCGCGGCGCCGTAGATCATCAGGTGGAAGTCCGGCGCCGGCGGTTTGCCGTCGGTCCCCTGATGCTCCGACGTCATGTCGTCGGCGGCGACCTGGAGTCGGTCGTGGTCCTCAGGCGTGCCGCGCTCGGCGGCGAGGCGGACGGCGAGCACGTCGAGCGCCTGGCGCAGCTCGAGCAGCTCGCTCACCTCCTGGCGTGCGAAGCTCGCGACGAACGCGCCGCGTCCGCTGACGAGGTTGACCAGGCCCTCCTCGGCGAGCTTGCGCAGCGCCTCCCTGATCGGGCTCCTGCTGATGCCGAGCGACGTCGAGAGCTCGACCTCGTTCAGCCGTTGCCCGAGCTCGTACCGGCCCTGCAGGACGGCGCTCCTGATGATGTCGGCCGCCTGCGCCGAGTACGGCAAGGGATGCTGGACGGACTCCGCCACTAGTGCTCACTCGCATATCGTTGTTCCAGCTCGAAGAACTGGGGGAGGCCGAGCACGTCACTTCGTTCTTCGAGGCTCACCATCCGCGACGGATAGTACTCGGCGACGTCACCCGTCTCGCGCAGCGAGCCGAGCAGGCCCTGCATCGACTTGATCGCCGTCTTCTGCATCGACCCGGAGTACGTGACGAGGCTGAAGCCCAGCTCGCCGAGCCGCGCGGCCGGCAGCAGGGGAGTGCGGCCGCCCTCGACCAGGTTGGTCATCAGCGGGACCCCGAGAGACGCGAGCTCCTTGCCGACGTAGCCGAGCTCCTCCTCGGTCTCCGGTGCCTCGACGAACAGCATCTCCGCGCCGGCGTCGACGTAGGCGCGCGACCGCTTCACCGCGCCCTCGATGCCCTCGACGGCGCGGGCGTCGGTGCGCGCGATGAGGAGCAGCTCGGGGTCGCGGCGCACGTCGACCGCCGCGCGGAGCTTCTGCACCATCGCGTCGGTCGAGATGATCTGCTTGCCCGAGAAGTGGCCGCAGCGCTTCGGGCTCACCTGGTCCTCGATGAACAGCGCGGCGACGTCGACGCTCTCGAACTCGCGTACGGTGCGCTGCACGTTGACCGGGTTGCCATAACCGGTGTCGCAGTCCGCGATGACCGGGATCGAGACGCTGCGCGTGATGTTGCGGGTCTGGTCGAGCGACTCGGTCATGCTGACCAGGCCGACGTCGGGCGCGCCGAGGATGCTCGCCGCCATGCCGGCACCGGTGATGATCGTGACGTCGAAGCCCGCCTGCTCGACGAGTCGCGCCGTGAGGCAGTCGTAGATGCCCGGTGCGGTGACGGGCGCGTCGGCCGCGAGCAGCTCGCGCAGTCGGCGTCGCTGGTTCATCTGGTGGGTTCCCCTGTCCGTGGTGGTGGCGGCGGTGAAGCTGTCAGTCGGTGCGGTCGGGCAGCACGAGGTCCCCGTGCTCGCGCAGGTACGCGGCCATGCCGCCGCTCGCGAGCACGGCGTTCATGACGGGCGGCAGCGGCGTCACCGGCCGGCGTTCCCCGGCGACCTCGAGGTAGCCCTCGTCGAGGTCGAGGACGAGCTCGTCGTCCTGCCCGATGCCCGTGGTGTCGCACTCCGCGACCGCGAGCCCGCTGTTGATGGCGTTGCGGAAGAAGATGCGGGCGAACGACTGCGCGATGACCGCCGAGACGCCGCAGGCGGAGATGACGCGGGGCGCCGTCTCCCGCGACGAGCCGCAGCCGAAGTTCCTGCCGGCGACCACGAAGTCGCCCGGACGCACCCGTTCGACGAACGTCGGGTCGATGTCCTCGAACGTGTGCTTCGCCATCTCGCCGACGTCGAGCGACGACGCCTTGTGCTGCGCGGCGATGATGACGTCGGTGTTGACGTCGTCGCCGAAGCGCTGGACTCGACCGTGTGCCCTCATGCCGTCGCTCCCGCCGGCTCGCCGGTGCTCGCGCCGTCGCGGACGTACGGCCGGGGGTCGGCGATCGCGCCCTCGATCGCCGACGCCATCACCGTCGCGGGCGACGCCAGGTAGATGTGGGCGTTGCGGTTGCCGGTCCGTCCGACGAAGTTGCGCGGCGCGCTCGTGATCATGTTCTCGCCGTCGCCCGGCACGCCGAACGCCGACGCCCCGGTGCAACCGCTGCACCCCGGCGTGCCCCACACGGCGCCCGCCTCGACGAACTCGGTGACCAGCCCCTCCGCCAGCGCCGCGAAGTAGGCGTGCCGCGACGACGGCGCGACGAACACGCGGACGCCGGGTGCGATCCGCCGGCCGCGCAGGACGTAGGCGGCCGCGCGCAGGTCCTCGAGTTGCCCGTTGGCGCTGGTGCCGATCGTCGCCTGGCTGATCGGCGTGCCCGCGACCTCGGACACCGGGCGCACGTCGTCGGGATGCGGCGGCAGCGCGACCTGCGGCTCGAGCGCGGCCACGTCGATCTCGTGTACGCCCACGAACTCCGCGTCGTCGTCGGACGCGTAGGTGCGGTCGACGGAGACGCCGTGGTCGTCGAGGAACGCGCGCGTCGTCGCGTCGGCCTCCATCACGCCGAACTTCGCGCCCATCTCGACGGCCATGTTGGTCATCGTCATCCGCGCCTGCATCGACAGCGCGGCGAGCGCGTCGCCCACGTACTCGACCGCCTGGTACGTCGCACCGTCGGCGGTGAGCTCGCCGAGGACCGCGAGCACGAGATCCTTGGAGTATACGCCGGCCGCCGGGCGTCCGGTGAGGACGACGCGGCGCGTCGCCGGCACCTTGAACCACAGCTTGCCGAGCATCATCGCGACGGCGAGGTCGGTGGAGCCGACGCCCGTCGCCAGCAGGTTGAACGCGCCCGCGGTGCAGGTGTGGGAGTCGGAGCCGACGATCACCCGGCCGGGCACCGCGTGGCCCTCCTCGGGCAGCACCTGGTGGGAGATGCCGCGCCCGATCTCGTACAGCCGCACGCCCTGGTCGGCGGCGAACCCGCGCATCTCGTTGTGCAGTTCGGACACCGCGGTGGTGTGGACGTTCGGCGCGTGGTCGAGGAAGAGCGCGACCTTGTCGGCGTCGAAGACGCGGTCGCCGCCGAGCTCGCGGAACGTCTGCGTCGGCTGGGGCCGGTTGCCGTCGTGGGAGAAGACGAAGTCGACGGGGGAGACCACGACGTCCCCGGTACGGACGTCGTGCCCGACGTGGTCGGCGAAGACCTTCTCGACGAGGGTCCGACCCATGCGATCACCGCTACCCGGCTATTGTGTGCTGTCGACAGCCGACTGTACCCTGTCGAGGATCTCAAAGGGGAGTGGGCGATGGCAGCAGAACGGGACGCCGCGACCGTCACCGCGGTGACCGAGCCGCTCGCGGCGTGGTGCGCGAAGGTGACCGCCGCCGACGCCCCCGAGGCGGTGCGCGCCAAGGTCGCGCTGCTCGTGCTCGACGGGCTCGGCTGCGGGCTGTTCGGGTCCACGCTGCCGTGGGGTCGCATCGCCGCGGACTTCGCCGCGTCGACGGGCACCGGCGCCGAGGCCACCGTCTGGGGCACCGACCGCACCGTGCCCGTGACCGCCGCCCCGCTGGCCAACGGCACGTTCGTGCACAGCTTCGAGTTCGACGACCTGCATCCCAAGGGCGTGCTGCACGGCGCCGGACAAGTGGTCCCCGCCGCGCTCGCCGTCGCGGAACTGCGTGCCCGCGGACCGGCCGACGGCGTCCGCCCCGACTGGCTTCCCGCCGGCGCGGTGACGTCGGAGGAGCTGCTCGCGGCGATCACCGTGGGGTTCGAGGTCGGCGCGCGGATCGGCGTCGTCACCGGAGCTACGCAGCTCTCCCGCGGGTTCCACCCCAGCCCCAACACCGGCACGATGAGCGCCGCCGCGGCGGCCGGGCGACTGCTGGGGCTCGACGCCGACCGGATGCGCGACGCGATCGGCATCGCGGGATCGTTCGGCGGCTCGCTGATGGCGGCCCAGTACGGCGCGATGGTCAAGCGGGTGCACGCCGGCCGCGCGAGCCAGGCCGGCGTGACCGGCGCCCTGCTCGCCGCGCGGGGGCTCACCGGCATCCCCGACGTGGTCGAGTCGCCGTACGGCGGCTTCGTGCACGCGTACACCGGCCTGCCGCCCGGCTCGGCGGACTCCGTCGCCGCCGATCTCGGCGAGCACTGGGAGACCCTCGGCTTCACCTTCAAGGCGTACCCGTGCTGCGGGTCCAACCACACGTCGATCGACGCGTACCTGTCCGTGCTCGACGAGGAGCCCACCCTCACCCCCGACCGGGTCGAGGCGATCGACGTCGCCTGCTCGACCCTCACGTACGACCACGTGGGCTGGCCGTACGAACCGACGAGCGTCACCGCCGCGCAGATGAACCTGCAGTACACGGTCGCGGCACTCGCGACCGACAAGGTGATGACCGTCGACCAGTTCGCCGCGGGCAGGATCGCCGATCCTGACCTGCTGCGGCTCGCCTCCCGCGTCCACGTGACACCCGACCCCGCGATCGACGCGCTCGGCAGGGAGCACCGGCACCTCGTGCGCGTCGAGGTGCGCACGACGGACGGTCGGCGCTTCCGGCGCGAGGTGGCGGAGGCGAAGGGCAGGGGCGACCGTCCGCTGAGTCCTGACGACGTCAGGGTGAAGTACCGCGACCTCGCCGGACGCGTCCTCGCGCCCGACACGGTCACCGCGCTCGAGGACGACGTCTCGGCGCTCGGAACAGAGAAGTCAGACGTCGCGGCCATCACGGCCGCGCTGTCGGTGCCCCACGGCGCGTGACCCACGTCGCGCGCCGACGAACCGGCCATCGCAAGGAGCAGTGCTCATGAGAATCAGGAAGCGTGTGCTATCCGCGATCGCGGCGGGAGCGGCCCTGGCCGTCCTGGCGTCGTGCGGGGGTCAGGGCGGCGGGGGCGGCGACGCGAAGCTCAGGAACTACCCGAGCCGGAACATCGAGGTGATCGCGGCCGGCGAGCCCGGCGGCGGCATCGACATCTTCTCCCGGGCGATCCAGCAGTCGCTGAAGGAGGACGGCCTGTTCACTAGGTCGATGACGATCACCAACCGCGGCGGCGGCGGTGGCAACACCGCGATGGCCGCGGCCCAGAAGAAGAAGGGCGACGCGTACACCCTCGTCACCAACTCCAACCGCGTGTACCTCAACCCGCTCGTCGGCACCACCGAGCTGACGATGGGCAAGGACTTCGTGCCCATCGCGCAGCTGATGACCGAGTACCTCGCGATCGCGGTGCCGAAGGCGTCGAAGTACAAGACGGCCACCGATGTCATCGACGCGCTGAAGCGCGACCCGAAGTCGGTCACCTTCGGCGTCGGCACGGTCCCGAGCGACGACCAGCTCAACATCCTCCGTGCGGCCGAGGCCGCGGGCGTCGACCCCGGCGAGCTCAAGGTGGTCGCGTTCCGGTCCGGCGGCGACCTGATGACCCAGTTGCTCGGCGGGCGCGTCGACGTGATCTCGACGGGCCTCTCCGAGACGCTCGAGCAGTACAAGGCCGGCAAGGTCCGGCTGCTCGCGATGTCCTCGCCGGAGCGCCTCCCCGGCGACGTCTCGGACGTGCCGACCTGGAAGGAACAGGGACAGGACATCGTCATCGAGCACTGGCGCGGCGTCTTCGGCCCGCCGGGAATGCCGAAGCAGGCGGTCGACCACTGGTCCGACACGTTCAAGAAGATGAGCGAAGGCGCGGCGTGGAAGAAGCAGCTCGAACGCAACAAGTGGGAGCCGCTCTACCGGTCGACCGCCGACTTCGAGAAGGTGCTGCGCGAGGAGGAGAAGACCAATGGCCGGCTCCTCGAAAAGGTGGGGCTCGCCAAGAAATGAGTGATCCGAACGGTGGGCAGGCGACGAGTTCGGTGCTGCGGTCGGGAACGCTGTGGGCCGGCGTGCTCGTCGCGGTGGCCGGCGGCGTCGGCATCGCCGGGGGGCTCCAGGTCCCCGACTCCGGTGCGCTCTCCGACCCGCTCGGGCCGCGGGCGTTCCCGATCGGGCTCGGGGCCGCCGCACTCGTCCTCGGCGCCCTGCTCGCGATCAGCGCGCGCACGGAGGGTGTGGCGGGAGCCGCCGACACCGGACGGCGACGTACCGTCGCGGTGCTCGCGGGCGCGATCGTCCTGTACGTCGCGCTGCTGATCCCCCTCGGCTACCCGCTCACCACCGTGGTCTTCCTCGGCCTGCTCTTCCGCTACCTGGGGGAGCGTCGCTGGTGGGCGTGCGCCGCCATCGCGGTACCCGTGACCGCCGCGCTGTACCTCGGGTTCGCGTACGGGCTCGGCGTCGCGCTGCCGACTGGTCCCCTCGGGTTCTAGGAGCGTAACCAGATGCCCGACATAGTCGGCTCGTTCGGCGACCTGCTCGGCGGCTTCGGCTCGGCGCTGACCTGGCAGAACCTTCTCTTCGCCCTGCTCGGCTGCATCCTCGGCACGATGGTCGGGGTGCTGCCCGGCATCGGGCCGTCGACGACGGTCGCGTTGCTGATCCCCGTCGCGTTCACCATGGCGCCGGACTCCACGCTCATCATGATGGCCGGCGTCTACCTGGGCGCGATGTACGGCGGGTCGCTGACGTCGGTGCTGCTCAAGGTGCCGGGCGAGGCGGCGTCGGCGATGACCGCGATCGACGGGTTCGAGATGGCGAAGCAGGGCCGCGCCGGGCCCGCCCTCGCCATCGCCGCGATCGGGTCGTTCGTCGGCGGCACGCTGTCGGTCGTCGCGCTCACCCTCTTCGCGCCGGTCATCGCGCATTACGCCCTGGCGTTCGGCCCTGTCGAGTACTTCTCGCTGATGGCCGCGGCGCTGCTGTTCAGCTCCGTGCTCCTCGGCGGCAACCTCCTCAAGGGCCTCTCCAGCATCGTGCTCGGCCTCCTCGTCGCGGTCATCGGCACCGACCTGCAGACGGGCGTCCCCCGGCTCACCTTCGGGTCGAACGCGATGCTCGACGGCGTCGACATCGTCGTCCTGCTGATGGGGTTGTTCGGCGTCGGCGAGGTGCTCTGGTTCCTCGCGCACAAGGAGCCCGACTCGGAACGGCTCGCGCTGCGCGGGCGGCTCTGGCCGAGCCGGTCCGACTGGCGGCGCTCGTGGCCGGCCATCGGGCGGTCGTCGGTCATCGGGTTCCTCGTCGGGGTCCTGCCCGGGTCGGGGAGCACGCTCGGTGCCGCGCTCGGCTACTCGATCGAGAAGCGCGTGTCGAAGCGGTCGGACGAGTTCGGCAAGGGCGCGGTCGAGGGCGTCGCGGCGCCGGAGACCGCCAACAACGCCGCGACCGGGGGCGCGCTCGTCCCGATGCTGACGCTCGGCGTACCCGGGAGCGGCACCACCGCCGTCCTGCTCGCGGTGTTCACCATCTACGGCATCCAGCCGGGTCCGCGGCTGATGGAGCAGCACGGCGACGTCGTGTGGGTCATCATCGCGAGCCTCTACATCAGCAACGTGATCCTGCTGCTGCTCAACCTCCCGCTGATCCGCGTGTTCGTGCGCATCCTCGACATCCCCGTACGCTTCCTGATGCCGCTCGTGCTCGCGGTCGCGGCCATCGGCGCGTACTCGGTCAACAACAACATCGCGGATGTCATCCTGTTGTTCGTGTTCGGACTGGTGGGCTACGTGCTGCGTGTCGTCGGCATCCCCATCGTCCCCTTCGTGCTCGCCGCGGTCCTCGCGCCGATGATGGAGCAGTCACTGCGTCAGGCGATGCTGATCTCCAACGGGAGCTGGACCCCGTTCGTGACGCACCCGATCAGCGCGGTCTTCCTCGCCGCCGGCCTGTTCGCGGTCGGCTGGGACATCGTCAGGTCGCGTACCAAGGGGCGGCGGACCAAGCCCATCGCCGAGGACGAGTGAAGGAGGCCGATGTGAGACATTGCTCTGCTACGCGACGCCCAGGACGGCCACTGGCGGCGTTGTCGGAGCTCGCAAGTATGCCCAATACGAGCTCGTCCTCCGCCGCCGCCATTGACCGCCCCGGACGCCGCTCGCGACGAGCATGCCTCACACCGGCCTCCTGAGTTGACCGACGGGGCCGGCGGGGCCGGCGGGGGTGGCTGGCGCCGCAGATGGGCAGGCTCGGCCTGGCTGGTACGGGCGTTGCTCGTCTCGCTGTTCCTGCAGACGGCCGTGCACTCCGTCCGCCCGATGGTGTCGTACGAGGCGCTCGACCTCGGTGCGACGCCCGGCCAGCTCGGTGCCATCGCCGCGTGCTTCGGCGTGCTCTCGCTCGCGGGGGCGATCCCCGTCGGTCGATGCGTCGACCGTTGGGGACCCGGCCCGTTCCTGGTGCTCGGCGCCGTCACGGTGACGCTCGTCGCCGTGCTGCTCGTGACCGCCAGGTCGCTCGTCCTGCTCGGCGTCGCCACGATGTTGCTCGGGCTCGGCCACATCCTCGCCACGGTGGCGCTGCAGACGCTGCTCGCCAATCGTGGCGGGTCGGAACGCAGGGACGAGCGGTTCGCCGCGCTGACCGTCGCCGTGTCGCTCGGCCAGCTCGCCGGCCCCGCGCTCGGCGGCCTCCTTGCCGGCGCGGGCGGCGGCGACGCGGCCGGGTCGTCGGTGGGCACGATGGCCGTGTTCGGGGTCGGTGCCGTGATGGCGCTGGTCTCCGGCGCGTTCGCCACCACGCTGCTGCGGTCGAGCCGGCCGGGCGCGCGCACCGGTACCGCGGGGGACGACGGAGCCGGCGAGCGGCCGCGGTTCTCGCTGTGGCACATCATGCGCCTGCCGCACATGCCGCAGGCAATGCTGGCCAGCGTCGCCGTGCTGACGAGCATCGACGTGCTCGTCGCCTACCTGCCCCTCTACGGACAGAGTCACGGCCTGTCGGTCCGCACCGTCGGCTTCCTGCTCGCCGCGCTGGCCGCGGGCTCGCTGACGTCGCGGTTCTGCATGCGCCTGCTGATCCGCGGTGTCGGCCGCGGCCGGCTGCTCGCGCTGAGCGCCGCGGTACCCGCGGTCGTGCTGGCGGTGTTCCCGCTGCTCGACCACGTGCCGGTGCTGTTCGCCGCGATGGTCATCGCCGGGCTCGGCCTGGGACTCGGCCAGCCACTGAGCCTCGCCTGGGTCGCGTCGAGCGCCCCGCGAGAGCTGCGCGGCACGGCGCTCGGCGTGCGGCTCAGCGGCAACCGGCTCGGCCAGATCGTGGTGCCGGCCGTGGTCGGCGCGTTCGCCGGCGTCACCGGCATCGCCGCGGTCTTCTGGTGCCTGGCGGCGATGCTCGCGTCCAGCGCGGCCCTCAACGCCCGCGCGTCCTTCGAGGACAAGGAGCCCACAGCCTGATCGCCGCGGCGCCGCGTCCTTCACCTCGTGAACGTGGACTTCACCTCGTCCCGGCACGAGGTGAAGTCCTCGTTGATCACGTTAACCTCGATTGTTCACGTGGGGTGGTGGTGTGGCCGTGGTGGGGTGTTGTGGGGTGTGGTTGAGGTGTTTGCGGGGTGGGGGGTAGGGCGGTGGCCCGGTTGTCGCCTGGGGTGGGCGCCGGTTCCAC
>WHST01000161.1 GCA_009379955.1 Streptosporangiales bacterium
GCACACCAACCGACACACCGGCAACCACGCCCACCGCAAAGCCCGACTCACCCACCAACTCACCACCCTCGGCTACACCGTCACCCTCACCCAGGCAGCCACCTGACAGCCATTTTCGAATGAACGTGATCAACGGGGCGGTGACCTGGGGCCGGTGGGAGCGCCACCCGTACGATGGGCGCATGGTCAGGGCAGGGCGGGCTGCGCGGGCGAGGCTTGCCGTGCCGCTGCTCTTCCTGCTGCTGCTCGCGGGCGTGCTCGTCGCGCACGGCCTGGGTCCGCTCGTGCGGCATGCGGAGTCGGTCGCTCACCCGCACGTCGCGACGGTCCACGACGTGCGGGAGCCCGTCGGTGGGATCGCCGCGCCGCCGTGCCGCCATCCCGGTGACGACGGGGGACAGGACGCCGGGCACGGTGACCCGAGCTGCGTCGCTCCCGGCGCGGGCGCGGGGCCGACGTTGCCCGCCGTGCTCCCGATCGCCGCCGACCCCGCGGCCTCCGCGTCGGCCCGGCACGGGGTGGACCAGACCACCGCCGCCGAACGCGGCCCGCCGTCCCTCGCCGAGCTGCAGCGCCTCCGGTTATAGCCGACCGCCGCGCGCGGCCGGGCATGCCCGGCCGCCCGTCCGGCATCTCCACGGTCAGCTGTTTCCCCAGATCGTCGCGAGAGCGATGGAGGCTTGCATGTCGTCGAGAAAGCAGAGCAAGGCGGAGAACCGGCGAGCACGGCTGGAGGCCGAGCTCGCCGCGAAGCGGCGCAGGACGAAGAACCTGCGCCTGTCCCTGGGGATGGTCGGCGCCGTCGTGCTCGTCGTCGCCACGGTCCTGGGTGTCAACGTGTTCACCTCCGGCGGTGATCAGCCCACCAAGGCAGCCGCCGACTCCACGCTCGTCCGCGCGGACAGCCATCGGCTGCAGACGGCGAAGGACGGCAAGGTGACCCTGGTGGAGTTCCTCGACTTCGAGTGCGAGTCGTGCCGGGCCCACTATCCAGTGGTGGAACGGCTGCGCAAGGAGTACGCGGGCGAGATCACCGTCGTCGCGCGGTACTTCCCGATCCCGTCGCACTTCAACGCGCAGCGGGCGGCACGGGCCGTCGAGTCGGCCGCACAGCAGGGCGAGTACGAGGCGATGTACGAGAAGATGTTCGAGACCCAGACGCAGTGGGGCGAGAAGCGGGTGCCGGCCGACGCCACCTTCCGCGGGTTCGCCGAGGATCTGGGCCTCGACATGGAGAAATACGACAAGGCGTACGACGACCCGGCGACGCTGAAGCGGATCCAGCAGGACGTCACCGACGGAGAGAAGCTGGGCGTGCAGGCTACGCCGACCTTCTTCCTCGACGGCGAACGCCTGGAGGCCGGGTCGTACGAGGACTTCAAGGGAGCGATCGATGCCGCACTCGAGCAGTGAGGTGACGACGGCCGAGGCCCCGGAGGCCACCGGGACGGACGCGGACGTCGAGGTCGCGGAGGAACGGTTCCCGCGCCTGGTCCCGTGGCTGCTGGTCGTCGGCGGCGCGCTGGGCTTGGTGGCGGCGTTCGTCCTCACGGTCGAGAAGATCGCGCTGCTGAAGGATCCCGACTACGTCCCGAGCTGCAGCATCAACCCGATCCTGTCCTGTGGCTCGGTGATGAGCACGCCGCAGGCCGAGGCGTTCGGCTTCCCCAACTCGCTGATCGGTGTCGCGGCCTTCGCCGTCGTGGTGACCGTCGGGGTCGCGCGGCTCGCCGGGGCGAGCCTGCCCCGCTGGTTCTGGCTCGGGATGCAGCTCGGCACCGCGTTCGGCGTCGTCTTCGTGCACTGGCTGATCGTGCAGAGCCTGTACCGGATCGGCGCCCTGTGCCCGTACTGCATGGTCGTGTGGGCCGTGACCGTGCCGATCTTCTGGTACGTCACCGTGCACAACCTCGAACGCAGGCACCTGCCGGTTCCTCGGGGCGTACGGCGGGTGGTGACGGCGGTCGTGGACTACCACAGCGTCCCGGTGATCGCCTGGTTCTTCGTCATCGCCGGCCTGATCGTCGTCCGCTTCTGGTCGTTCTGGGTCACCCTGTTGTGAGGGCGGGCAGCGGAGCCGGCTCCGGAGACGAGCACCGGTGGCGGTGGGATCCCTCGCTGTACGCGGGAAGCGCCGGCTACTACGCCCTCGGCCGGATGGCCTACCCTGCCGCGGTCGCCGACGCGCTGGTCGCCGCGCTCGGGTTGGACGGCTCCGGCCGGTTGCTCGACGTCGGCTGCGGACCAGGGTCCTTGACCCTGCTGCTCGCGCCGTACTTCACGGAGGCCATCGGCGTCGACGCCGACGCCGACATGCTCCACGAGGCCGCCCGGCTGGCGGAGCGGCAGCGGGTTCGCGACATCAGCTGGCGCCACCTGCGCGCCGAGGACCTGCCGGCCGACCTCTCGCCTGTGCACGTGGCGACCTTCGCCCAGTCCTTCCACTGGATGGACCGGTCCCGGGTAGCCGCCACCGTCCGCCGGATGCTCTTACCCGACGGGGCGCTGGTGCACGTGCACGCCATGACGCATCAGGGCATCGACCCCGAGACGGAGCTGCCGCATCCTCGGCCACCCCGCGGGGCCGTCGACCGGCTGGTGCAGCACTACCTTGGGCAGCAGCGGCGGGCGGGACAGGGCGTGCTGCCGTCCGGGACCCCGGGGGAGGAGGACGCGGTGTACCTGGCGGCCGGATTCACCGGGCCACAGCGACTCGAGGTGCCCGGTCGGACTGTCGAGCGGACGACCGAGGAGATCGTCGCCTCGGTGTACTCGCTGTCGGGCTCGGCGCCGCACCTGTTCGGCGACCGCCTCGACTCCTTCGACGCGCAGTTGCGGGAGGTGCTCGCCGTGGCGAGCGCAGACGGCCGGTTCAGCGAGCAGATGCGGCCGATCGCCCTGGACATCTGGCGTTAGGTCGTGAGCCCTGCGCCGGAGATCAACGTCAGCGGCGCCGGAGGCGCGTCACCAGCGCGCCGAGCAGCAGGTCCAGCTGGAGGACGCGGCGGAACCGCCACAGGCCCGCCGCATACGCCAGCAGCCCGACGGCGGCGGCGACGATCGTCACGGTGAGGTCGTCGCCGGCGAGCAGGAGCGCGAGGAGTGGGAGCGCGCCGAAGCAGCCGGCGGCGAGCGCCGCGGCGGTGAACGTCGCCCGGGTGAACGGGTGCAGGCCGTACGCCCGCCAGATCTGGGTGAGCGGCACGACGTTGTTGACGACGATCGCGACGGCCCAGGCGACGGCCGCGCCGAGGATGCCGTACGCCGGGATGAGGACGACGTTGAGGCCGACGTTGACGGCGAGGGCGATCGCGACGTTCGCGAGGTTCCAGCTCGTGCGTCCCGCCATCGTGAGCATCACGTCGACCATGCCGCAGCCGGTGGCGACGAGCATGGAGAACGCGAGCAGCACCATGACCCCGCGGCCGGCGTCGTAGCCGCCGCCGAACAGCAGGAGAATCTCGGGCGAGAACACCGCGGCGAGCAGGTAGAGGGGCCAGGCCATCGCGACGAGCCAGGCGGTCGAGGACCGGTAGACCTCGTTGGTGCGCACCCGGTCGTCGACCGCGAGCAGCCCGGCGATCTGCGGCTGCACGGCCATCGCGATCGCCTGGTTGGCGAGCTGCCCGACGACGAGGAACCGGGTCGCCGCCGCGTAGATCGCGGCGTCGACGGGGCCGCGCAGGGCGCCGACCAGGATGATGTCGAGGCGCTGCAGCGCCACCTGGGCGATACCGGCGAACGCGCGCGGCAGGGCGTACGCCCAGTACTCCCTGCGCAGCGCGCGTGCCGGACGCGGAGCGGTGCCGGTGTCACCGCGGCGGCGCCGGTACAGCAGGACAGCCCACCACAGCGAGACCGCCACGGTCGGCACGTACGGCGCCGCCCACGCGCCGCCGAGCAGCTGGCCGCCGGCGGCGGCGAACCCCGCGACGAGCGGGATCTGCACCAGCGGCCGGCCCATCTTCTCGACGAGCGTGGTCGGGCGCATCGTGCCGAGCCCGCGCGAGACGGCCTGGAAGAGGTCGGCGGCGACGGCGAACGGGAGGAACACCGCCACCTGACGCAGGTACGACGTCGCGAGGCCCTCGTGGCCGGGCGCCAGCAGCCCGGCGAGAACGGGCGCGGTGACGACGAGGGCGACGCCGACCGCGACCGACAGCACCGTGGTCGGGCGGATGGCGATGCGGGTGTACGCGGCGGCCTCGGGGAGCGCGTCGAGCGACCGTGACCGGGAGACGAAGTAGACCAGGCCGGTGCCCGAACCGAGCCGCCCGACCATCGCCAGCAGGGCGAAGAGCGCGGTCACCGAGAAGAAGACCCCGGCGGTCGCCTGCGGGACGGAACGGGTGACGACGACCGTCAGCGCCACACCGGCGAGCGACGCGACGCCGGCACCGACCAGGTTGAGGGTGCCGCCACGGGCGACTGCCGCGAGGTGGGACCGGTCGTCTCGCTCTGGTCGACTCACCGTCGCCAACTCGGAGCCCGTCCGAGCCAGGTCGCGAGCCGCTCGTCGTACGGCGCGAAGTACGCGTCGAGCCGCCGCCGCGTGGCGTCGTCGAGGTCGGTGCGTGGGCGCGCGTTGTGCTGGTCGTGCCGCACGCCGGGGAACGGCGGCAGGCCGAGGAACGCGACGACGTCGGCGTACACGCCCGCGGGGTCGGTGAAGAAGTCGCCGCAGTCGACGACGTGCATGCGCTCCCTGCCGAGCAGTGCCTCGAACCGTTCGAGCTGCTCGACGTAGCGGCCGCGGGCGACGTAGGCGTTGTGCTGGTGGGCGTGGCTGACGTAGCCGGGATCGGCGCGGATGCGGTCGACCTCGCCGGCGAGGCGCTCGTCCTCCAGCGCGAGCGCACGGTCGAGGTCCTCGGTCTCGAAGCCGCGCGCCCGCTCGTGGGTGTAGGCGGAGTACGCCCGCTCCGCGGGGTCGCGCAGCATGACCACGACGCGCACGCCGTCGAGGTCGCGCGCGATGCGCTCGGGGGCGAGCGGATGGAACAGGTAGTAAGGGCTCGACTCGCACGCGACGACGGGCATGCCGGATCGCCGGCTCAGCCGGCGTGCGGTCGAGCGCAACGGGAAGTGGCCCTGGTACCAGTTGTCGCCGCGGGTGTAGTTGACGTCGAAGTAGTGCACGCCCTTCTTGTGCGAGGCGCCGACGATCGACGGGTGCTGCTTGAGGGTGCGGTGCAACGACGTGGTGCCGCAGCGCTGGGCGCCGACGACGAGGAACGAGGGGCGGATCCTCGCGCCGCTGGTGAGCCGCCCCGCGGTGCGGACGACGGAGCGCAGCGGTCGCCGCACGGCGACCGGCAGGTCACTCACGAACTGCGGCACCGAGGTCCCCTATCGCGTCGAGCATGGCCGGCAGCACGGTGGCCATCGCGCCGACCTCGTCCTGCCTGTCGTGAACGTACCTGGCGGCGATGTCGACGAGGTACAGGGCCGCGCAGGTGGTCGCCTCGCGCAGGTCGAGCCCGACCGAGCCGAGCGCGGCGGACGTGCGCCGCGGCAGCTGCCGGACGAGCGCTCCCACGTCGGCACCGGGAGCGAGCAGGTGCTGCTGGACGTGGTGGTGCACCAGGTCGAAGCCGAGGGGGACGCCGGTCTCGTACCGCTCCCAGTCCCAGACGAGCACGGTGTCGCGCAACGTCGCCATGTTCCACGGCGTGAGGTCGCCGTGCCAGGCGGCGAACGGCAGCGGTGCCGTGCCGTGGGCGTCGAGGATGCCGTCGACCGCGGTCGCGAGCCGGTGCCCCGCGCCGGCCGGCAGCATGCCGAGACGATCGCGGAGCCGCTGGACGTACGCGCTCCACGCGGGTACCGCGAGCTCGATGCCGGCGGTCGCGGCGATCTCGGCGGCGACGACGGCGAGCCGGCCGGGGTCGAGCGTCGCCCGGCGCTCGTGCACGGGCAGCGCGGAGAGCGTCAGCACCTCGAGCCCGTGCCAGGTGCGCAGGTCGAGCACGTCAGGGACGGTGAAGGAGCGGCGTGGCTCGCGTCCGACCATCCGCACGGCCTGCGCCTCGTTGGTGACGAGGGTGCGCGTGAAGTCGTCGACGCCGACCTTGGTGAACGCGACGAGTACGCCGTCCTCGGTGAGCACCTGCAGCAGCGGCTTGCGGTTGGCACGCGGCCGCGTGACGTAGAGGCCGACGGCGACCGGGCGGCCCACGACGCCGGCGAGGAGGGTCTCGATGCTGTCGAACGTGTCGTTCGCGCCGGCCGGCGCCGCGACGGTGACCCGGTCGCGCAGCAGCAGCTCCGCCGCGCCCGACGCGAGCGCGAGCGACATCGCGCGGGCACGCATCCTGCGTACCGGCGACCAGGGCTCCGCGTAGCGGTGGGCGACCGCGGCCGCCGCGCGCCTGGCCCGCAACGGCAGCAGCAGCCGAGCGTGCGCGAGATCGGGGAGCGCGAGGAACTCGCTCACGACCCTGCTGCCCGCGGCGTGCGACCCGTTCGCACCTGCACGGCCCGTCGTCACCGCGCCGGGTGACGGCCAGAGCAGGCGCGCGGTCTCGGCGAGGAATTCGGTGCGGCTGGCGGGGCGAGCGCTCATGTGAGGCGCTCCGAGGCGTTGCGCCACAGCAGGCCGATGGCGACGAACGCGAGGGTGAGCGGCATGCCGATCGCGCCGTAGAACGGCAGGTAGACGAACGACAGCACGATCACCGTCGCCGCCGCGACACCGACGGCCGAGTAGTCGTGGCGATGTCGCCAGAGGACGTACGCGAAGAACCCGACGTACAACGCGGCGCCGACGAACCCGTGCGCGAACATCAGCAGCCAGATCTGGCCCGCGCCGCCGGTCGAGGAGTTGCCGCAGCGTGGGCAGTCGGCGCTCTTGCCGATTGCGATCGACTGCCGGCTGCCGGCCATGTTGCGCGTGCTGCCGTACCCGATCACCGGCGAGCTCGCCGCGCCCTCGACTGCCAGCATGTCCTGAGCGGCGCGGCCGGCGTTGCTGTGCGGGTTGTTGATCCGCTCGACGATGACCTTCTGCAACGGCGTCGCCATGACGATGGCGGCCACGACGACGATCGCGGCGAGCACGCTGGCGAGCACCCTGCCGTGTCCCCTGATCGCCATGCGCACGCCGACGTACAGCACGGCGACGACGAGGCCGATCCACACGCCGCGGTTGAGCGAGTACACGATCGGCACGGCGGCGACGGCGATCACGACGGCGGCGGCGACCTTGCGACGCGTGCCCCCCCAGGCCCACCACCACACGATCAGCCAGACCAACAGCGTGGAGATCACACTGCCCCAGCCGTTGGTGTACGGGAACGGCGCCGCGGGACGGCCGGCTGAGTGGCCGAGGATCGTCATGTTCTGCGCCATCTGCGGGTGGACGAGCTGCTGGACGTAGTCGGTGTGGCGCAGGGCGTCCGGCAGCACCAGCTCGAGCGGCGAGGTGAACCCGCCCTGCGGCCAGGCGAGGGCGAGGCAGCCGAGCGCGGTCACCTCGAGGAAGAAGACGCCGAGCACCGCGATGACGCGCCGCCTGGGCAGCTCGCGTTCGGAGAGGTTGCCGACGTACAGCAGGACGACGGTCACCGCGAGGTAGCTGAAGAACCTGGAGGCGGCGGAGAGCGCCCGCGTCGCCACGTCGCCGGCGAGGGTGCCCGGCGCGGCGACGTCGAGCGTGGTCGCGCTCACGGCCACCCAGAGCAGGAAGAGCAGCCAGATGCCGAAGCCCTTCGGCACGCGGAGGGGACGGCGGCGCCAGAGCGTGTAGACCATCGGGAGGGTGAGCGCGGGCAGCGCGAACGAGCCGAGCCCGAGTGCCCACCACACGGGGAAGAGCACGAACATCGCGTACAGCGGCCAGCCCGACGGCAGCGGGAGGTATCGCGTCCTGCCGATCGCGCGGGCCCGGCTCGGCGTGCGTTCACGGGTGACTGTTGCGGTCGTCACGAGGTCGTCACCGTGGTCCCCGGGGGGATCAGGAGCACCCAGGTGGAGCCCGGCTGCAGGCCGAGCGGCGCGGCGGTCGAGTCGGAGTAGTTGGTCTGCCGTTCGCGGCCGGGACGCGACCAGGTGCACGAGGCGGTCTGCCCGCGAGACAGCGCGACGCAGCTGCCACGCCCGACGGCCAGCGCGCTCTCCACCGACCCGACGTGCTTGTTGACCACCGTCTTGTACGGCGTGCGCTGCACGATCAGGTTGGCGACGCTCACCTCGACGCCGTCGCCGCCCGTGCGCCGCCAGCGCGAGCCCGCGGTGTCGTACGTCCACACCTGGTCGCGCTGGCCGGGCACGGCGACCCGCACGCGGGACGCCCGCTCCGTCTCCTCGGCGAGCGGGTCGCCGGGGTCGGCGAAGCCGAGAACACCAGGCGGCGGGCCGACGTCGCCGTCGACCACGCGGAGGACCCGGGTCGTCGACGTCTCGGTCGAGGAGCCGGAGCCGCGGAACGCCGACGGCCGGTCGGCGGCGCTGACCGCGGCGATGCCTGCGCTGGTGACCTGGGAGACGAAGCCCGTCGGCCCGCCGGCGTAGGCGTACGCGGCGCGGAGGACCGGCAGCAGCTTCACGTCGACGGGACGGGTCATGTCGACGGGGCCGACCCGGCGGGCGTCCTTCGACTGGAACACGGCGACGAGGTGGCGCGAGCGGGTGCCGTCGTACTCCTCGTACACGAGGTCGGCGGCCGAGAGCCCGCGCGGCGCGGCGTGTCCCGCGCGGTCGGCGACCGCGACCGCCACCGCGGGACGCTCGGCGACGTCGGCGTCGACGGCCAGGCCGGTCAGCGGGGCCACGGGCCCGTCCGGCTCTGCGCTCGCGGTCGCGGACGGAGACGCGCTCGCCGACGACCACAGGGGTGTCGCGGGAGTTTCCCGTTCACCGCCGCCCGCGGCGGCGCACCCGCT
The DNA here is from genome assembly GCA_009379955.1 of Streptosporangiales bacterium. NCBI lineage: Bacteria > Bacillati > Actinomycetota > Actinomycetes > Streptosporangiales > Streptosporangiales bacterium. The sequence goes on from WHST01000161.1 coordinate 8,883, forward strand.
CGCGAGCACCGCGACCGCGGCCACCGCGGTGACGCCGGCGAGGCGGCGACGCGTCCGCGTTCGCGTCCGCGTTCGCACTAGCCGTCCCGCTTGGTGTCCCGCGGGCCGACGGTGGCGTGCTCGGTGTGGGGCAGGACGGTGTCGGGTGCGGGCGCCGGGTCGGGGAGCGGCGGCAGGCCCACCTCGGGGACGGGCGCGGTGGCGGCGTCGTCGTCGGCGGCCTCGTCGGGCGGGACGGCCGCGGGCGCCTCGTACGTCTCGGTCGCGCCCGGCCTGCTCGCCGGGCGTACCGCGCGCTGCAGCTCCGCCCCCATCGGCGGCCGCAGCGGGGTGTGCCAGCCGAGCCCCTTCGGGTGGCGCGGCAGGACGACGATGCCGAGGGTGGCGCATCCGACCCGTTCGAGCTGGTTGACCGCGTCGATGGCGTCCTCGCGCCTGGTGAGGAGCCGCTGGACGGCGACCACCGCGACATCGCTGAACTGGGCCCACGCCTGCGCGTCGGCGCTGATCGTCGTGGCGGGCGTCTCGAGGACGACGTAGTCGAACTGGTCGCGCAGCGTGGTGGCGATCGCCCTGAGGTCGTCGGTGTGCAGGGTGTCGCCGAGCTCGTCGCTGCGGTGTCCCGGGGTGAGCACGTGGATGAGCTCGTTGGCCGGGGCCCGCTGGAGCGCGTAGGCGACGTCGCGTTCGCCGAGCAGGATCTCGCTGAGGCCGCGTCCGGTCGGCACGCCGAGCATCTCCGCGCCCCTGGCGGTCGTGAGGTCGGCACAGACGTGGACGACCCGCTTGCCCGACCTGGCCAGCGCCGCGGTCAGGTTGGCGGCGACCACGTGCGCGCCTGGCCCGGCCGACGCGGCGGTGACGAGCACCACCTTGGGGTGGCGGCCGCGGACGCCCGTGACGGCGTGCTGCAGCTGCCTGATCTCCTGGGCGCCACCGCTCTGCGACGGCAGCAGGTGCGACCAGGTGGACGTACGGGACGGGAGCTCGACCTCGGCGAGCACCGGCAGGTCGAGCAGCTTCGTCACGTCGCTCGCCCGCCTGATGCTGTGGTCGCCGCGGTCGCGCAGCGCGGCGAGCACGAGACCGGCGAGCAGGCCGAGCATCGCGCCGCTGACGAGGAACAGCACCGGCACGGGCTGGCTGGGCGTCGTCGGCGGCACGGCGTCGGTGATGATCCGGCCGGGGTTCACCTCGATGTCCTCGAGCGGCGCGAGCTCGGCGTTGAGCGCGGAGAGCTGGCTGGTGAGGACGTTCTGCTCCGCGCTCGCGAGCTGCCGGTCGGTCGAGTTCAGCGGCAGCTCGGCGATCCGGCCGGTGACCTTCTTCAGCTGCTTCTCGAGGTCCTTGACCTGCTTGTCCAGCGTGCTCGCGAGGTCCTCGGCGGCGTTCTCGGCCGTGGCCTTGCGGTTGGCGAGGTACGACTCGGCGAAGTAGTGCGCGCCCCTCGCCGCGTCGTCGGGCGTGTCGGCGTCGTAGGAGATGGTGAGCACCGACGAGTTCGGCGGGACCGACACCGACACCCGGTCGGCGAGCGTGCGGGCGCTCTCACCCGACTTCATCAGCTTCTTCGCGCCCTCGGCGACGGCCGCGGAGGTGACGAGCTGCGACTCGGTGTCGAGGTTGATCGCGTCGTTGGTGCGTCCGCCCGCGATGTTGCCCGACTGGCCGGGCAGGTCGACGGGTGAGACGAGGACGTTGACGGACGAGGTGTACGTCGGCGGGACGACCTGCATCGCGACGAGGCCCACGACGAGGCCGACGAGCAGGCCGACGACGACGATCCACCAGCGGCGCCTGACGAGTGTGCCGTAGTCGGCCAGGTGGAGTGTCGCCGTGTCCTCGGTCGTACTCATGCTGGTGGCAATCCCCGGCTCGTTGTCTGCAACCTGTCGAACGTACGGCGCGACGCGGTCGTGGCGCCCGGACATCGGCCGGAAAGCCGGCGAAGCGACACTCAGACGTCATGCCTGGTCACGGTACGTGTGGGTAGGTCCGGTCGATCGATCCTTCCGGCGGCCGGGTGGTTGTCTTGGGCGGTCCGTGCCGGTGGAAGGGGACTCGTGGAGGAGACGTCGCGGGAGCCGCCGGTCCCGGCACGCTCCGCCTCGCTCGGTCGGCGCATCGTCGGCGAGCACCAGCTCGTCTTCGTCGGCGGACTCCACCGCAGTGGCACGTCGCTGCTCGCGAGCACCCTCGCGCGGCATCCCGCGGCGTCGGGCCTGTCCGGCACCGACGCGAAGGAGGACGAGGGGCAGCACCTGCAGGACGTCCTGCCGCCCGCGCGTGCGTACGGCGGTGCGGGTCGCTTCGCCCTCGACCCGCGCGCCCACCTCACCGAGACCTCGCCGCTGGCCACCGCGGTGAACGCCGAGCGGCTCATCGCCTCGTGGGCGCCGTATTGGGACCTCGACCGGTGGGTGCTGGTGGAGAAGTCCCCGCCCACGATCGTCCGCACGCGGCTGCTGCAGGCGCTCGTGCCGTCCGCCCGGTTCGTCCTCGTCGTGCGGCACCCGGTCGTGTCGGCGCTGTCGACCCGCAAGTGGCGTCGCGGCGTGCCGTTCGGGCGCCTGCTGGAGAACTGGTTCGCTGCCCACGAGATCCTGCTGGCCGACCTGCCGCACCTGACGTCGGCGCAGGTGGTGAAGTACGAGCACCTCGTCGCCGACCCGGTGGGCGTCCTCACCCGTGTCGGGGCGGGCCTCGGCCTGTCCGGCCCGATCCCGGCCGACGCCGTACGCGCCGACCGGAGCTCGGCGTACGAGCAGGAGTGGCGGGCCCGGTCGGCGAGCCGCGTGCCGTGGCGAGCGGCGGCGTACCGGCGGACGGTGGCGCGCCACGAGTCGCATGCGCGGCGGTTCGGCTACAGCATGACCGACCTCGCGGTGGCCGAGCCGTTCCCCGCGCACGTCCAGGAGGAGGAGCGGCGGTGACGGCGCCGCGGTTCTGCTACCAGGTGCACACGCACACGCAGCCGGCGCAGGTCGAGCGCCTCGTCCGCCGCCTCGTCGAGGCGGGCACCGGCGCGGTGGTCCTCGTCAGCCACGACGTGCGGGCGGAGCCGCTGCCCGTCCGTGCGCTCGAACGCCTCGGCGACGTGCACGTGCTCGGCGCCCGCGGCGGCTACGGTGACCTCAGCCACGTCGACCGGTGGATCGACGCGACGCGCTGGCTCGACGCCCACGACGTGGCGTACGACTGGATGGTCACGCTCTCCGGCCAGGACTACCCGGTGCGCCCCGTGGCCGAGGGCGAGCGGGAGGTGGCGGGCGCGGCGTACGACGGCTACCTCGAGCACTTCCCCGCGTTCTCCGCGCTGAGCAAATGGCCGCCGCACCTGGCCCGCAACCGCTACCTCTACCGGCACCGCAGGCTGCCGGCTCTCCCCGCGCCGGTGCGTGCGCTGCTGCGTCCGGCGCGCGCCGTCAACGCCGTGCAGCCGTTCGTCCGCGTGAACGCGATGTACGGCTCCGTCGGCGTGCGCACGCCGACCCCGCTCGGACCCGGGTTCGCCCTCTGGGGCGGGTCGTTCTTCACCACACTGAACCGGCGGTGCGTCGAGTACGTGCGAGAGTTCTACGAGTCGCGGCCCGCGGTGATGCGCTGGTTCCGCGGCGTCCTCGCGCCCGAGGAGGTCTTCTTCCAGACCGTGCTCCTGGCCGCCGACCGTTTCCGCCTCTCCGGCGACCCGTTGCGCTACTTCGACTTCGCCCACGGCGACGGCGCCCATCCCCGTCCCCTCGACCTCGCCGACGTCCCGGCCCTGCTGGCCAGCGGCGCCCACTGGGCCCGCAAGTTCGACCAGTCCCGCTCCGCGCAGGCCCTGGCCGCCCTCGACGCGACCCTCTAGTGTGTCCCGTCGTTAATTCGTAGGTTAAGTCGGTATGGTGGTGGCATGCCGAGAACTGGGCGTCCGAAGGCGGAGTTGGTGTTGACCGGTGCCGAGCGGGAGCAACTGATCGGCTGGTCTCGGCGGGCGAAGTCC
>WHST01000162.1 GCA_009379955.1 Streptosporangiales bacterium
ACCGTTGTGATCACGCCGTCGCCAGGGACACCGCGGGCCACCCCCTACTTTTCACCCGTAGGGGATGGCCCGCCAGGGTCCCCCAGTGGTTGACGTGATCAACGTGGACTTCACCTCGTGCCGGGACGAGGTGAAGTCCATATCGGTGAGGTGAAGCTCCGCCGACGACCCTCGCAGCGCACCCGTGGACCCACAGCCCCAGACCGAACCGCCTACCGCATCGCCAACAGGCTCACCAGGTCATAGACCACATGCGACGCCGCCACGGCCGTGATGTCCGCATGGTCGTACGCCGGCGCCACCTCGACGACGTCGGCGGAGACCAGGTTCGTGCCGGCGAGGCCGCGGAGGATCTCGAGCAGCTCGCGGCTGGTGAGGCCGCCCGCCTCGGGCGTGCCGGTGCCGGGGGCGTGGGCGGGGTCGAGGACGTCGATGTCGACCGACACGTACAGGGGGCGGTCGCCGACGCGTTCGCGCAGCATGGCGGCGATGTCGTCGGGGCCGCGGCGCATGACGTCGGCGGCGGTGACGATGCCGAAGCCGAACCGTTCGTCGTCGGCCAGGTCGCCCTTGCCGTACAGGGGCCCGCGGATGCCGACGTGGCTGAGCGCGCCGGTGTCGAGGAGGCCCTCCTCGAACGCCCGCCGGAACGGCGTGCCGTGGGTGTAGCGCTCGCCGAAGTACGTGTCCCACGTGTCGAGGTGCGCGTCGAAGTGCAGCAAGGCCACCGGCCCGTGCTTGCGCGCCATCGCCCGCAGGAGCGGGAGGGCGATCGCGTGGTCGCCGCCCACGGTGACCAGGCTGGTGTCGGCGTCGAGGTGCTCGCGGGCACGCGCCTCGACCGTTGCCAGCGCCGCGGTGATGTCGTACGGGTTCGCGCTCACGTCGCCGGCGTCGACCACCTGGGCACGCGCGAACGGGGAGACGTCGAGCGCCTGGTGGTACGGGCGAAGCAGCCGGCTCGCCTCGCGGACCGCCGCGGGTCCGAAGCGCGCGCCAGGACGGTACGACACCGCGCTGTCGTACGGCACGCCGAGCACCGCGATGTCGGCGTGGGACACGTCCTCGATCCGCGGCAGCCGTGCGAACGTCGCGATGCCCGCGTAACGCGGCACCCGAGAGGCGTCGACGGGTCCCACGGGTCCCGCCGGTGTCGTGTCGGCCATCGGTCGCCCTCCTCGTGCTGTCGTTCGGTCAGCGCCGGTACACCCGGGCGCCGCCCACCCACGTCTCGTCCACGGTCGCAGTGTCCAGCGCGTCGGCGCCGCCGGTGGTGGGGTCGGCGTCGAGTACCACCAGGTCGGCCAGCCGGCCGACGGCGAGGTCGCCGACGTCGTTGCAGCGCAGCAGTCTCGCAGGGGTCGCGGTGATCCCGCGCAGTGCGGCCTGCGCGGCGATGCCCTGGCGCGGCCCCGCGTCCGTACGTCCACCGGCGGTCTGCCCGTCGAGTGTCCGCCGGGTGACCGCGACCGCGGCGGCGCGCAGCGGGTCGGGCGTGGTGACGGGGCCGTCGGAGCTCACCACCAGCGGGAGGCCCGCGTCGGCGAACTCGCTCATTGGGTAGAAGCGTCCGCCGTCGTCGCCGTACTCGGCGAGCAGCGAGTCGCCGTACAGCGTGACCTGCATCGGCTGGGGCACGGGTACGACGCCGAGCTCGGCCATCCGGGCGATCTGCGTGCTGGTAGGGAAGCCGCAGTGCTCGATGCGGTGGGTGAGGCCGGGACGCCGGCGTTCCTCCTGTGCGCGGGCGACGGCGTCGAGCACGATCTGGATGGGCACGTCGCCCTGTGCGTGCGTGGCGGTGGGCAGGCCGAGCCGGTGTGCCGCCACGATGAGCGACGCGAGCTCGTCCGGGTCGTGGTACAGGTAGCCGCTCGGCGCCGGGTCGTCGCAGCAGGCGTGCGACAGGTACGCCGTGCGCGCGATCACCGAGCCGTCGGCGTACAGCTTCACGCCGAGCAGCTCGAGCCGGTCGTCACCGAGCCCGCCGCCGAGCCCGAGCTGCTCCAGGTGCGGTAGGCCACTGGACAGGACGAGTGCGTGGACGCGGACGGCGAGGTCGCCGCTGTCGCGCGCGGCGAGATACGCGCGCATCTCCCTGCCGGTCACCTGCGCGTCGCACGCCGACGTGATGCCGGCGGCGAGCAGCGCGCGCTGACCGAGCGCGAGCTGCCGTCTGGCCTCGCTGTCGTCGAGCGGCAGGTGGAAGTTGGGTCCGTGGTTCGCGACCTTCACGCCGTCCGGACCGGTGAGGAGGTCGCACGCGGAGTCGAAGACGACGCCGGTGGGCTCGCCGTCGTCGTCCCTGTCGATGCGCCCGCCGGAAGGTGTGGGCGTGTCGGCGTCGATGCCGCAGGTACGCAGCACCACCGTGTTGACGGCGTAACCGTGACCGCTGGCGTGCTGGATGCGCACCGGACGCTCGCCCGACACTGCGTCGAGCTCCGTGCGCGACGGGTGCCTGCCCTCGGCGAGCTTCGACTGGTCGTACCCGTAGCCGGTGACCGTCGCGGCGTCCGGATCGCGTTCGGCATGGGTACGGAGCAACCGCACGATGTCGTCGAGCGAGCGCGCGCCGGACAGGTCGACGCCGGAGAGCGCGTCGCCGAGCAGCAATGGATGTACGTGCGCGTCGACGAAGCCGGGCAGCAGCGTGCGTCCCGCGAGGTCGTGCTCGCGCGGTGTCGCCGTCGCAGCGCGCCGGCAGTCGTCGAGGGTGCCGACCGCGGCCACGCGCTCGCCCTCGACGAGGAGCGCGGGGACGGTGCCGGCACGGGCGAACGTGTGTATCGAGCCGCCGTGGAAGAGGACTGGTGGGGTCACGCGTGCACTCCCGATGCGGTGGGCCACGGCAGGTCGACGGGTGGCGCGAAGTCCTTCGGCAGCAAGGGTTCCAGGGCGGTCTCGGCCCGTCGTCGGTCGAACTCGGTGCGGGCGTCCGCCAGCCGGTCCCCGTCACTCAGCAGGTCGAGCAGTGAGCCTGCGATCGTCTTCGCCGCGCACCGCACGGTCGGGTCGATCGTCGCGGGGATGCCGCCGAGAGCGTTCATCACCCATGCCGGGTACGGCCTGCCGTCCGCGCGTGGCGCGAACGCAGGACGCGCGACGTAGAGCCTGGCCGTGGGTGCGTACCACGTCATCTCGACGTAGTCGTCGGAGGTCCAGTGCCGTTGCGAGGGCGGGAGGATCTCGCGCAGTCGCCGCTCCGCCTCGCGCGGCTCGACCAGCCTGGTGAGGTCGTCGAGCCACGGTCGGTCGGTGGGCTCGTCGCCGACGGCCCGCTGCATGCGCCGCGCGACGGCGGTCGCGTCGGCGTCGTACGCCGGCGGCCCGACGGCGCGCAGGTTGTCCCACACCAGGTCGGCCATCGCGTGGTTGGCCAGGCCGGGACGGCTGCGCGCCACCCAGCGCTCGTTCACGGTGCAGTGCGCCGTGGACGCCGCCGCGGCGGCGTTGCGGTCGAGGACGGCGAGCACCTGTTCCGCTGTCGCGACGTCCGGCGTGCGCCATGAGTACTGCAGGCGGGCGACCCGTGCCGGCAGGTTGTCGGCCGTCGCCTGCGGGGCGCCGAGGATCGCCTCCGACAGCGACCAGCCGCCGAACGCCGGCGCCATCGCGTCCTGCGTCGTCTTGGTGAGCTGGTACATCGTCGTGAGCGCGGCGTTGGCGCCCGGGGCACGTGCCACGGAGTGCGACGCGGGGATGGGGCTGCCCGGAACACCCGCACTCCAGCCCTGCAGCCAGGTCTCGGGTTCGTCGCAACGGAACTCGTACACCTTGCTGTAGTACGCGCCGCAGTGGGTGTCCCAGCGCACCGTGTTGCACAGCGGCAGCAGGTAGAACGGGTGGAAGCTGACGATCGCGTCGACGCCGTCGTAGTAGCCGCGCAGGCCGTGGACCGGCTTCGAGCCGTGCATCTTCTCCGCGGGCTCGCCGGTGTAGCGCAGCGTGCCCCGGACGCCGTGGCGTTCCATCGCATGCTTCGTCGCGAGCAACGCGCCGAGCGTCGCGATGCCGAGCGCGGAGTGCGGGTCGGTGTGCCCGGCCGCGTCCCTGTCCTCGCCGGGGCGCGGTCCCTCGCGCGTGTCCGCGGCCTGGCAGTTGCCCGGCACGGCGTCGTACTCGGCGTAGCTGAGGACGGTCGGGCCTGCGCCGTTCGACCAGGTTGCGCAGAACGCGGTCGGCATGCCGCCGCTGCCCTCCTCGACGTCGAAGCCCTCGGCCCGCAGTCGTTCGACGAACCACCGGGCCGACGCGTACTCGCGCCACGCCGGCTCGGCGTACGCCCAGATCGTCGAGTGCCATGACGACAGGTCGTCACGGCGGGCGTCGACCCACGCGTGCGCGGCGACCTTCGCCTCGTCCTTCACGTCGTGACCGGCGCGGCGTCGGGGGGAACGGGCATCAGGTGGTCGCGGCCGCGGTACGCGACGACGCAGGCGAACGACACCAGGCTCATACCGGCGAGGAACACCGCGACCCAGAGGTACGGCGTGGCGCCGACGCCGTAGAGCGCAGTCGCGATGACGGGGGACAGACCCGCACCGAGCACGCCGGCGAGCTGGTACGCCAGGGAGATGCCGCTGTTGCGCACCTTCGCCGGGAACCAGCCGGCCACCAGGCCGGACACGCCGCCGTACGCGAGGCTGCTGGTGACCATGACGAGCGTCATGCCGAGCCACATCGCCGCGACGACACCGCTGTTGGTGAGCCAGAACATCGGGAAGCTCACCGCAGCACTGGCGATCGTCGACCACGCGACGGTGCGGCGCGCGCCGAACCTGTCGCCGAGCAGGCCGGCGAGTGGTGTCGCGAACACGGCGACGAAGCCGGTGAACGTCACCCCGGCGAGCATCGCGGACTCGCTGAACAGCTTCTGGTCAGTGCCGTAGAAGATCATGAACGTGCTGGACAGATAGAACCCGCTGATGGTGATGAGGATCGCGCCGACGCCCAGCAGGAGCGGCCGCCAGTGGTGGCGGAGCACCTCGGCCAGCGGCACCCGGGTCTTGGCCTGCCGGCGTTCGAGCGCGAGGAACTCCGGCGTCTCCTCGACGGTGCGGCGGACGACGAGGCCGAACGCGATCAGCGGCGCGGACAGCAGGAACGGCACCCGCCAGCCCCAGGCCAGCATCTGCTCGTGGCTCGTGAGCGCCAGCAGGGCGAAGACGCCGGTGGAGATCATCAGCGCGAGCGCGGAGCTCGTCTGCGGCAGCGACCCGTAGAAGATGCGGCGCTTGCGCGGCGCGTGTTCGACGGCCAGCAGCACCGCACCGCCCCACTCGCCGCCGACGCCGAACGACTGGACGAAACGCAGCACGGTCAGCAGGATCGGCGCCCAGATGCCGATGGACGCGTACGTCGGCAACAGGCCGATGAGCACGGTGCAGACACCCATCACGGTGAGCGTCACGGTGAGCACGAGCTTGCGCCCGACCCGGTCGCCCATGTGGCCGAACACGATGGCACCGAGCGGACGCCCGATCGAGCCGACCGCGTACGTGGCGAACGCCAGCAGCGTGCCCGTGCCTGGTGCCTGGCCGGGGAAGAAGAGCGTGGCGAAGACCAGCGCCGCGGCCGTCGAGTAGATGTAGAAGTCGTACCACTCGACGGTCGTGCCGATGAACGACGCGACCGCGACGCGACGCAGGCGCCGCGGGTCGGTGGTGGGAACGGGAGTGTCTGTCGAGGTCATGGGACGCCTCCGCGCCGAGTGCTCAGGCAGGTACTTCGATCACTGTGGGCGACGGTGTCGACAGGGCGGTGCGCAGTGCCGCCGGCAGCTCGTCCAGCCCGCCGAGCCTGACGCCCTGACCGCCGCACGCCTTCGCGAGCGCGGCGTGGTCGACCACGTCGAAGTCGACCCCCGTGCGGGACATCCCGCGTTGGTCCATCTCCTCGCGGATCTCCGCGTAGCCGTGGTTGTTCATCACGACGACCGGGATCGACAGGCGTTCGGCCGCCGCGGTGGCGAGCTCCATCGCCGTGAACTGGAAGCCGCCGTCGCCGACGAGCGTGACGACGGCGCGGTCGGGATGCGCGATCTTCGCGCCGATCGCCGCGGGCAGGCCGTAGCCGAGCGTCGCGTAACCACAGGGATAGAGGAACTGGCCCGGCTGCCGCGCGGACCAGAAGTGCACGGTGCCGTAGTACGACACCTGGGCGCTGTCGCCGGCGACGACGGCGTCGGGCGGCAGTTCGTCGGCGAGGATCCGGTTGACGGCCTCCCACTGCCCGCCGTCACTCCTCGCCTGCTCGCGCAGCACGCCGCGTGCCTCTGCGACGCGCTCGCGTGCACCGGTGGCGGCGGGTCCGGGAGCGGCCGCGGCGAGTGCGCGCATCGCGTTGCCGGCGTCGCTGTGCACGGCGACCGTCGCGCGGACGTTCTTGTGCAGCTGCCGCTCGTCGACGTCCACGCGGACGACCTCGCCGGTCGGCTTCAGCTCGTGGCCCCACAGGTCGGAGTCGCCGAGCTCGCTGCCGACGACGAGCAGCACGTCGGCGTTCTCGACCAGGGCCCAGGCCTCGGGGAGGCGCAGCGAGGAGCCGAGGGAGAGCGGGTGCGACTCCGGCACGATGCCCTTGCCGTTGACCGTCGTGACGACCGGGAGGTCGAGCGCCTCGGCGAGCGCGACGGCCTCGGGTGCCGCGGCGCGTGCGCCGCCGCCGAGCAGCAGCAGTGGGTTGCGCGCCCTGCTGAGCGCGGTGGCCGCCGCGCTCAGGGCGGCGGGGTCGGGCGTGGGGCCGGCGTACGTGCCCGCGGCCGGTGTCTCACCGTCCCACTCGCCGTCGAGGACGTCGACGGGCACCTCGACATGGACGGGACGCGGACGCTCGACGCGCCAGCGCGCGAACGTCTCGGCGATCGCCTGGTACGCCTCGGCGGCCGAGTCGACCCGGACGCTGCGGTCGAGCAGGCGGTCCATGTGCGCGGACTGGTCCTTGACCTCGTGCAGCCAGCCGACGTCGGCGCCCTCCATGCCCCGCGGTACGCCGGGCGACACGACGAGCAACGGGATCGAGTCGCCGTACGCGGTCGCCGCCGCCGTGGAGATGTTGGTGAGCCCGGGACCCGTGGTCGTGACGCACACACCCGGCCGCCCGGTGACGCGGGCATAGCCGTCGGCCGCGTACCCGGCGCCCTGCTCGTGGCGCGGTGCGACGTGCCGGATCGGCGAGTCGGCGAGGTGGCGGTAGATCTCGAGGTTGTGTGTGCCGGGGATGCCGAAGACCACCTCGACGCCGTTGTCGCGCAATGCCCGCACGACGGCGGCACCACCGGACCGGGTCATAGCCGTCCTCCTCGTGCTCACCGAATGCAGGGACGATATGTGCTCGGGATGGCGCCGTCAACGGTCCATGCGTAACATGATGTGCGTGATTCGGACCGAATCGATGGCGGATCCGTCGTGATCGGTTCCGAATCATGCGATGGCGGTGAGGTGAGAGTGGGCGGTCACCACCATCCGGAGGGGTGACCGATCGAATCGCTCGACCTGGCGAGGAGCGGCGATGGATCTCGGTCCGGTCGACGCGGCCCTGGTGCGCGAGCTGCAGCTCGACGGCCGAGCCAGCTTCGAGCATCTCGCGCAGCGGTTGGGTCTGTCGCGGGTGGCGGTACGCGGGCGCGTCCAGCGGCTGCTCGACTCCGGTGCGGTCACGATCGTCGCCGTCGTCCACCCGGCCGCGCGGGGGCTGCTGACCCTCGGCCACCTGTCGGTCGACGTCGTCAGCGACGCCGCCGGTCTCGCGACCGCGATGGCGGCGAAGGCCGAGATGCCGCTGGTGTCGGTCGTCGCGGGCCGGCACGCGGTGATCGCCGAGGTGCGCACCACCGACATGGCCAGCCTGCGACGTACCGTCACCGAGGTCAGGGCGCTGTCCGACGTCCAGAGCGTGACGACCGTCGTCTACACCCGCGGGGTCAAGGACGCGTACTCGCCGGGCGGGCGCAGCGGCCCGACCGAGCGGGCGGTGCTCGACCCGATCGACCGGCAGCTCGTGGCCCTGCTGCAACGCGACGGGCGGGCGTCGTACGCCGACCTCGGCCGCGCGACGAACCTGTCCGCCAGCTCCGCGCGCATCCGGGTGCGCGCGCTGCTCGACGCGGGCATCGTGCACGTCGCGGCGATGATCACGCCGGGCCTGCTCGGCCTCGGGTCGATGTGCGGCTTCGGGCTGACCCTCGACGCCGTCCCCGGGGCGACCGACCGCATCGCCGAGCTGCCGGAGGTGCACTACCTGAGCGAGACCCTCGGGCCGTGGGACGCGGTCGGCACGCTGCTCTGCCCGTCACCCGCCGCGGCCGCAGCCGCGCTCGACCGCATCCGCGACATGCCCGGCGTGACCCAGTTGGAGTCGTGGATGCACCTGCGCGTCGTCAAGGAGGACTACTCGCTCAGCGCGGACGCGCATGACCCAACGCAGGAGGCGCCATGACCACACCCGCGGCGATCTACCTGCCCGTGCCCGGGCTCGACGTGTCGCCGGGCGTACGTCTGCTCGAGGCGGCCGGTTTCCGCGTGCACCGGCTCGGCGGTGCGGCGCTCGACGAGTCCGCGCCGCGCGACGCCGTCGCGCTGCTCGCCGGCTACGACCCGGTCGGGGCGCCGCTGTTCGACCGGTTGCCCGACCTGCGGATCGTCGCGACTCACTCGGCCGGGTACGACATGGTCGACGTCGACGAGGCGCGCCGGCGCGGGCTCTGGGTCTGCAACCTCCCTGGCGGCGCGACCGAGGAGGTTGCGGTGCATGCGTTCGCGTTGACACTGGCGCTGCTGCGCCGGCTGCCCGAGTGGCATCGGCACGTCCTGGGCGGCGGCTGGGACGACGAGATCCCGTACCCCATGCGCCGGCCGAGCGCGCTGCGCTGCGGCGTGCTCGGCATGGGCCGCATCGGCCGCCGCTACGCGGGGCTCGCCGCCTCGGTCTTCGGCGCGGTCCTCGGCGCCGACCCGCTCGTCCCGGCGTCGGCCTGGCCGGCGGAGGTGGCACGGGTCGGTGTCGACGAGCTCGTCGACACGTCCGACGTCCTCAGCCTGCACGTGCCGCTGACCGACGACACGCGCCACGTGGTCGACGGTCGCCGGCTCGCGGCGATGCCGCGGGGCGCCGTTCTCGTCAACGCCTCGCGCGGCGCGCTGGTCGACGAGGCCGCGCTGCTGGCCGCGCTCGACTCCGGGCACCTCGGCGCCGCCGGTCTCGACGTCCTCGACGGGGAGCCGCCGCGCCGTGGTCATCCGCTGCTGCACCACGACCGGGTGTTGGCGACACCCCATGTGGGGTATCTGTCCGACGACTCGCTGCGCGACTATGCCGAGAGGCCCGCCGCGAACGTCGTGGCGTGGCTGCGAACCGGGCGACCGAACACCCCGGTGGTCACCGCCGATCCTTGAGGAGGTGTGACGGCATGCGGGACGCGGGAGCCGCCAGGGCGGCGATGGTCGAACGCCTGCGCGCCCAGGGGATCGCCGACCCGCGCGTCCTGGCGGCGATGGGGGAGATCCCGCGCGAGCGTTTCGTTCCCGCCGACGTGGCGGCGCAGGCGTACGAGGACGTCCCGTTGCCGATCGGCGAGGGCCAGACGATCTCGGCCCCGTGGATCGTCGCGTTCACCACCGAGGTCCTCCGTCTCACCGACCGCTCGCACTGTCTGGAGATCGGCACCGGCTCCGGGTATGCGGCCGCGGTCCTGTCCCGGTGCTGCGCGACCGTGGTGACGGTCGAGCGGCACCGTCCACTCGCGGAGCGTGCGGAGCGGGTGCTCGCCGAGGTCGGCTGCGACAACGTCGAGGTGCGCGTCGGCAACGGCATCCACGGTGCCGCCGACCACGCGCCGTACGACGGCATCGCCGTGACCGCCATGGCCGACCGCCGCCCGCCGCGGGCCCTGCTCGACCAGTTGGCGCCCGACGGCACGCTGGTGTGCCCGGTCGGTCGGCGCAGCCATGGCGACCTGATACGGATCCGCGGCGGACGCCGGGAGCGCCTGGTCCAGGTGGCCTTCGTCCCCCTGGTCGACTCCGACTGAGGGGATGCCGCGCACCTGCTGGGGTCCCCGGTTCTGGTGCCGCCCCCGGCTGGGGTCCCCGGCCGTGGTGCTGGCACCTGCTGGGGTCCCCGGTTGTGGTGCTGGCACCGGCTGGGGTCCCCGGCCGTGGTGCTGGCACCGGCTGGGGTCCCCGGCCGTGGTGCTGGCACCTGCTGGGGACCCCAGCCCGGGGCCGGCACCGACGACTGCCGCGGGAGGTCAGCCGCCGCCGGCGACGACCTTGCCGCCCTCGACGCGCACCTTGAACGCGCCGAGCGGCGCCTCGGCGGGACCGCCGAGCACCTTGCCGGTGGCGGCCTCGAAGCGCGAGCCGTGGCACGGGCACTTCAGTTCCTTGCCGGACGGCTTGACCGGGCAGCCCTTGTGCGTGCACTTGGCGCTGAACGCGGTCGCCGTGTCCTCGGTCGGGCGCGCGACGATGACGTCCTCCTCGCCGCTCTTCGCGGCGACCGCCTCACCGACCTTGATGTCGGCCAGGGTCGCCAGCTCGGCCCCGTCCTCGGGCACGGGGGTGGCCCCGTCATTCGACTCGCTGGGAGACGACTGTGAGCTCTCAGCGGGGCCGGGGTCGCCACCGTTCGCGCAGCCGGCGACGGCGAGTACTCCGAATCCTGCGCCTGCTGCGGCGATGACATGACGTCGCGTTGGCATGTTGGAGTCCACGAAGGTCCCTTTCTGGGTCGATGGTTGCCGGATACTACGGGTGAGGGAGTCGTACGGTTCAAAGTCGCGATGAACCGATCTCCGCCCGATTCCGTACGGATGGTCAGACGTGGACCACTGGGGCGAGACGAGTGGAGGTCTGGGCATGGAGGAACGGCTGATGACACGCGCTGACCAGGGTGTGGCCGGGGCACCGGCGCGACCCGCGCGCACGAACAATGTGCTGTACGGCATCACCGCCGCGGCGGTCCTGCTGTCGGCCGACATCCACCTGGTGCTGTGGGCCGACGGGTTCTCCGACATCGCGATCATCGGGCCGTTGTTCCTGGTGAACGTCGTCGGCGGCCTGCTGATCGGCGTGGTCATGCTCGCCTGGCGGCACTGGTTGCCCCTGCTCGCGGCGATCGGGTTCGGCGCCTCGACGTTCGGGGCGTTCATGATGTCCCGCACCGTCGGCTTGTTCGGCATCCAGGAGATGATGTGGGACGTGCAGGCCGTGCTCGCCGCGGTCGCGGAGATCGTGGCGGTCGTCGGCGGCATCGCCCTCCTCGTCGCGAGACGTGGTGGCCGGGGCTAGCGGACCGCCGGCGGGTACCGTCATGAGGACCGGAGGTGGGGTGGAGGACAGCCAGGCGGAGCTGATGCGCGCGCTGCACGACGAGCATGCGGCGGCGCTGTGGGCGTACGCCCTGCGGCTCACCGCCGGTGACCGTGCCCGCGCCGAGGACGTCGTGCAGGAGACCTTGCTGCGGGCGTGGCGCAATCCGAAGGTCCTCGACCGGGCCGACTCGGCGAGGTCCTGGCTGTTCACCGTCGCGCGGCGCATCGTGATCGACGAATGGCGCACGCCGCGGTCGAAGAGCGAGGTGACGGTGGCGGAGCTGCCGGGCACCGCGCGATACGCGAGCGCGGAGGACGAGACCGAGCGCACGCTGACCGCCTTCCTCGTCGCCGAGGCGCTCGGCCGGTTGTCCGATCCGCACCGGCAGGCCGTCGTCGAGTGCCACTACCGCGGTCACTCGGTCGCCGAGGCCGCACACCGACTCGGGATACCGGAAGGAACGGTGAAGTCACGCCTGCACTACGCGCTGCGGGCCCTGCGGCTCGCGCTGGAGGAACTGGGGGTGACCGTATGAGGCAGCAGCATCGCGTCGGCGTGGCCCCCTTCGCGCGTGGAGGTGAGCGCACATGAGTGAGGACAGGTTCGCGTCGTACGACGCCGGCTACGTGCTCGGCGCCCTGTCGGCCCACGACCGGCAGGAGTACGAGCAGCATCTGCGCACGTGTGCCGAGTGCGCACGGTCGGTCAGGGAGATCGCCGGCCTGCCCGGCCTGCTCGCGAAGGTGCCCGAGGAGCATCTCTCCCCGGGAGGAGCGCCGGCGGAACCTCCGCCGACGCTCCTCCCTTCGCTCCTCACCCGGGTCCGCAGGCAACGCGTCCGCACCCGGGTGACCGCGATCGGAGCGGCCGGCCTCGCCCTTGCGGCGTGCCTCGCGCTCGTCGTCGCCGTAGCCATGCGGCCGGTCACCGGCGAGCAGCCGATCTCGATCCCGACCGTGACGATGAGCCCGCTCGCCTCGGCGCCCGTGTGGGCGACCGTCGGACTCGAGGACGTCGCCTGGGGCACCCGCATCGACATGCACTGCATGTACGAGAAGGGCGGGCCGGGTGGCAAGGTCTACAGTCTCGTCGTGGTCAACAAGGACGGCGACATCGAGCAGGTCGGCAGCTGGACCGTGCTGCCCGGCAAGGACGCGAAGCTGCAGGGCGGCACCTCGTGGCCCGTACGTGACATCGAGGCCGTCGAGATCCGCACCTCGACCGGCAAGTCGCTGCTGCGCATGACGCCCTAGATGAGTGATTCCTTGAAGGGCCTGGGCGCGTCGTGGCCGTGGATGTGGGGGAGGGTGTTCATGTTCGATGTGTGAGCAAAGATCTGAACACCCTCCTGACCGCACTGTACGTGTTGATCGACGATCACGTGG
>WHST01000163.1 GCA_009379955.1 Streptosporangiales bacterium
CGAGAAGAACCCGCAGTTGCAGCGCATCTACGGCACCGCCTGGGAGAGCAAGGACGCGCTCAAGGCCCACACCGACCGGCTGGCCGAGGCCGAGCGGCGCGACCACCGCAGGCTCGGCGCGGAGCTCGACCTGTTCAGCTTCCCCGACGAGATCGGCTCGGGTCTCGCGGTGTTCCACCCCAAGGGCGGCATCCTGCGCCGCGAGCTGGAGAACTACTCGCGCCGGCGCCACGAGGAGGCCGGCTACGAGTTCGTCAACACCCCGCACATCACCAAGTCGAAGCTCTTCGAGATCTCGGGTCACCTGAAGTCCTTCGCCGACGGGATGTTCCCGCCGATGGAGCTGGAGGGGGCGAAGTACTACCTCAAGGCGATGAACTGCCCGATGCACAACCTGATCTTCAGGTCGCGCGGGCGGTCGTACCGGGAGCTGCCGCTGCGGCTGTTCGAGTTCGGCACCGTCTACCGGTACGAGAAGTCCGGCGTCGTGCACGGGCTCACCCGGGTCCGCGGGCTGACGATGGACGACGCGCACATCTACGTCACCAAGGAGCAGATGGGCGGCGAGATCAAGGCGCTGCTCAGCTTCGTCCTCGACCTGCTCCGCGACTACGGGCTCGACGACTTCTACCTCGAGCTCTCCACCCGCGACGACTCCGACAAGTTCGTGGGGGAGCCGGCGGAGTGGGCCGAGGCCACCGCCGCGCTGGCGCGGGCGGCGGAGGAGTCCGGCCTCGACCTCGTCCCCGACCCCGGCGGCGCGGCGTACTACGGCCCGAAGATCTCGGTGCAGGTCAAGGACGCCATCGGCCGGAGCTGGCAGATGTCGACCGTCCAGCTCGACTTCCAGATGCCGAAGCTGTTCGAGCTGGAGTACCAGGCGGCCGACGGCAGCCGGCAGCAGCCGGTCATGATCCACCGTGCGCTGTTCGGCTCGATCGAACGCTTCGTCGGCGTGCTGACCGAGCACTACGCCGGCGCCTTCCCGCCCTGGCTCGCGCCGGTGCAGGCCGTCGGCATCCCGGTGTCCGACGCGCACGTGCCGTACCTGCGCGAGGTGGCTCAGCAGCTGCGCGGGCACGGCCTGCGGGTCGAGGTCGACGAGTCCGACGACCGCATGCAGAAGAAGATCCGCAACGCGCAGCGGCAGAAGGTCCCGTTCATGCTCATCGCGGGCGACGAGGACGCCGCGAAGAAGTCGGTGTCGTTCCGCTACCGCAGCGGCGAGCAGGACAACTTCGTGCCCGTCGACACGGCCGTCGAGAAGATCCTGCGCGCGGTCGAGGAGCGCACCCAGGTATGACAGAAGCGCACCAGGGCGACGCCGAGACAGCCGACCCACAGGAGCAGGACGGGGTCGGCTGCCCGGACGACTGGGAGCGCCTCTGGACGCCGCACCGCATGGCGTACATCAAGGGCGAGGGCAAGCCGTCGGGACCCGAGCCCGACGACGGCTGCCCGTTCTGCCGCATCCCGGGTGTCCCCGATGCCGACGGCCTCGTCGTCGCGCGGGGTGCGTCGGCGTACGTCGTGCTCAACCTCTACCCGTACGCCCCCGGGCACCTGATGGTGTGCCCGTACCGCCACGTCGCCGACTACCCCGACCTCGACGACGCGGAGACCGCGGAGGTGGCGGCGCTGACGAAGCGGGCCATGACCGTGCTGCGCGCGGTGTCCGGAGCCCACGGCTTCAACATCGGCATGAACCAGGGCGGCGTCGCGGGCGCCGGCATCGCGGCGCACCTGCACCAGCATGTCGTGCCGCGATGGGGCGGCGACACCAACTTCATGCCGGTGGTCGGGCGCACCAAGGTGCTGCCGCAGCTGCTGGGTGACACGCGCTCACTGCTCGCGGACGCCTGGGACACCACCGACTGAGCACCCCTAGACTCGGGCTCATGTCCACGCCCGACCTGCCCGCGCGTCGTGAGCTGCGGGCGTCCGACCAGGACCGTGACCGCGTGGCCGAGGTGCTCCGCGACGCCGCGGGCGACGGCCGGCTGACGCTCGCCGAACTCGAGGAGCGCCTCGACCTCACCTTCCGGGCGCGCACCTACGGCGACCTCGAGCCGATCACCCGCGACCTGCCGACGTCGTCGACCGCGGCCGCGGGTGCCGCGGCCCCGCCGCCCGCCGACGCCCGTGAGGCGCCGAAGGAGATCAGCACCATCCTCGGCAGCGAGAAGCTCGGCGGGCGGTTCGTCGTGCCGCCGAGCATGCACGTACGCGCGGTGCTGGGCGAGGTCAAGATCGACTTCACCGAGGCGATCGTGCCGCACGGTGAGGTCGAGATCTACGCCGACGCGTTCCTCGGCGAGGTCACCCTCACCGTCCCCGAGGGTGTCAACGTGCAGCTCGAGGCGGGCAACAACGTACTGGGCGAGCGCAAGAACAAGCTGCCACCGCCGTCGTCGCCCGACGCACCGGTGATCCGCGTGCGCGGCACGGTCGTGCTCGGCAGCGTCAAGGTCGAGCCCAGGAAATGGAACCGCCTGAGAAAGTTCCTGCAGACCGGCGAGATGTGAGTTGTCGGTGGCAGGCGACGCCTGCCACCGACAACACACGCCGTTAGGCGTCCTGCGCGTTCGCCGCCGCCACCTTCTCCGCGACATGGCTCGGCATCGACTCGTGCCGGAGGTACGTGCGACTGAACGAGCCCGTGCCGTGCGACATCGACCGGAGGTCGATCGCGTACCTGGTGATCTCGATCTGCGGGATCTCGGCCCGCACCAGGGTGCGGCCCAGCCCGACCGGCTCGGTGCCGACGACCCGGCCGCGTCTCGTGGACAGGTCGCCCATGACGGTGCCGACGTAGTCGTCGTCGACGAGCACGGCGACCTCGTCGACGGGCTCGAGGAGGAGCACCTGCCCAGCGTCCGCGGCCTCGCGGAGCGCGATCGAGCCGGCCGTCTGGAACGCCATGTCGGACGAGTCGACCGAGTGCGCCTTGCCGTCGACCAGGGTCACCTTGATGTCGATGACGGGGAAGCCGGCACTGATGCCCTTCTCCATCTGGGCGCGGACGCCCTTCTCGACCGACGGGATGAACTGCCGCGGGACGGAGCCACCGAACACCTTGTCGACGAACTCGAATCCGCCTCCGGTCGGCAGCGGCTCGACCTCGATGTCGCAGATGGCGTACTGGCCGTGCCCGCCGCTCTGCTTGACGTGGCGGCCGCGGGCCTTCGCCGCCCCGCCGAACGTCTCGCGCAGCGGGACGCGCAGCTCGACCTTCTCGATCTCGACGCCGTAGCGCGTCGCCAGCCGGTCGAACACGACGTCGCAGTGGGCCTCGCCCATGCACCACAGGACGAGCTGCCGGGTCTCGGCGTTGTGCTCGACCCGCAGGGTCGGGTCCTCCGCCTCCACCCGGCCGAGCGCCTGCGACAGCTTGTCCTCGTCGGCCTTGGACTTCGCCTGGATCGCGACGGGCAGCAGCGGGTCGGGCAGCTCCCACGGGCGCATCAGCAGCGGGTTGCTCTTGTCCGACAGCGTGTCGCAGGTCTCGGCACTGCCGAGCTTGGCGATCGCGCAGATGTCACCGGCGATGACCTGGGCCGCGGGTGTGACCTGCTTGCCGAACGGGACGGAGAGCGCGCCGATCCGCTCGTCGACGTCGTGGTCCTCGTGACCGCGGTCGGCGAGACCGTGACCCGAGACGTGCAGCGTCGCGTCGGGGTGCAAGGTGCCGGAGAACACCCGGACGAGGCTGATCCTGCCGACGTACGGGTCGGACGTGGTCTTCACGACCTCGGCGACGAGCGGGCCCGACGGGTCGCAGGTGAGCGGCTCGGTGGGCGAGCCGTCGGGGGTCGTGACCGGGGGCACCGCATGCTCGAGCGGGGAAGGGAAGCCCGCGGTGATGATCTCCAGGACCTCGTGGGTGCCGAGCCCGGTCGGGGACGCCACGGCGAGCACGGGGAAGAAGGTGCCACGCGCGACGGCGGTCTCAAGGTCGTCGATGATGACCTTGGACTCGATGTCCTCGCCCTCGAGGTAGCGCTCCATGAGGCTCTCGTCCTCGCTCTCGGCGATGATGCCTTCGAGCAGGGCGCCGCGCGGCTCCTCGATGCGTTCGAGCTGAGCGGCCTCGGCGTCGCGGACGGTGCGGTCGCCCGAGGAGTAGTCGAACACCTGCTGGGAGATGAGCCCGATGAGGCCCTCCGCGGACGTGCCGTCGTCGCCGTACAGCGGGAGGTAGAGGGGGAGGACGTTGTCGCCGAACGACTCCTGGCAGGAGGTGAGCGCGTCCTCGAAGCTGGCGCGGTCCTTGTCGAGCTTGGTGATCACGACGGCGCGCGGCACGCCCACCTGGGCGCACTCGTCCCAGATCATCCGCGTCGTGCCGTCGATGCCGTCGGTGGCCGAGACCACGAACAGCGCGGCGTCGGCCGCGCGCAGGCCCGCGCGCAGGTCGCCGACGAAGTCGGCGTAGCCGGGAGCGTCGAGGATGTTGACCTTGATGCCGTTCCACGAGAGGGGAACGACCGCGAGCCCGATCGTGCGTTGCTGCCTGAGCTCCACCTCGTCGTAGTCGGTGACCGTGGTGCCCTCCTCGACGGTGCCCGGGCGCGTGACCGCGCCGGTCGCGACGAGAAGTGCCTCGGTGAGCGTCGTCTTGCCTGCCCCTGAGTGGCCGACCATCACCACGTTGCGTATCGAGGACGGCTGGTCGGCCGTCGGTGCCCTGCCGGCGGCCCCAGGCCCACCGCTCTGCTTCTCCGCCATGGTTGCGCCTCCTTGCGCTCGCGGAACGTGCCCCCATACGGTGCCGTCGCCGGCACCTGATCGGTCCACCCTTCACCCATGCGCGCCGGTGCACAAGAGGTCCTCCCGGGGAGAACGGCCGTCGCGGGCTACGATCGGCGCGATGCTGCTCTCCGGTCTCCGTCCGGGCCTGGCCAAGGCCATCACCCCGCTCGCCCGCGGGCTCGTCAGGATCGGCGTCACCGCCGACCTCGTGACGATCGTCGGCACCGTGGGCGTGGCAGCCGCCGCGCTGTGGTTCTTCCCGCGGGGTGAGCTGTTCTGGGGCGCCGTCGTCGTCACCGTGTTCGTCGTCTTCGACATGCTCGACGGGGCGGTCGCCCGCGCGCGCGGCGGCTCGTCGAGGTGGGGTGCGTTCCTCGACTCCACCCTCGACCGCGTGGGCGACGTCGCCATCTTCGGCGGCCTGCTCTGGTGGTTCGTCGCCGGGGCGGACCGGCCGCTCTACGCCGCCCTGTGCCTGTTCTGCCTCGGCACCTCGTTCCTCACCTCCTACATCAAGGCGCGCGCCGAGGGCCTCGGCATGACGTGCGACGTCGGCATCGCCGAACGCGCCGTCCGGATCATCGTGATCCTCGTGGGCGCGGGCATCAGCGGGTTCGGCGTGCCGTTCGCGGTCGAGATCGCGCTCTGGCTGCTGGCGGTCGCGACCGCGATCACCGTCGGGCAGCGGATCGCCGAGGTCCGCAGGCAGGCCGTCGCCGACCAGCGAGATCCCGCCTGATGAGCGCAGGAGCCGAGGAGCGAGCCGGAGGTAGGGGTCGCGACGGTCACCGCACCGTCGACTGCGCGTCCGCGGCACCTGCCGTAGGCGAGTGAGGAGGCGGGCGCGGTGGAGGCACGATGAGCGCGTTCGCGGAGCGGGTCTCCGTCGCCGGGTACCTCAGCGGATGGCGGCTCGTCCGCGGCCTGCCCGAGCCGGTGGCGCGCGTCGCGTTCCGCGGCCTGGCCGACGAGACCTGGCGTCGTCGTGGGCGCGGCGTGCGGCAGCTCGAGCGCAACCTCGCGCGCGTCCTCGCGGCGGAGCCCGACTCGCCGCGGGTGCGGGCGCTCGGCCGCGCCGCGATGCGCTCCTACGCGAGGTACTGGCTCGAGGCGTTCCGCCTGCCCTCCTGGAGCCACGACGAGATCCGCTCGAGGGCGACGGTCGACGCGTGGGGGAAGGTCACCGCGGCCGTCCGCGCGCGCGGCGCCGTCGTCGCCCTGCCTCACATGGGCAACTGGGACCTCGCCGGCGCCTGGGCCGCCGCCAACGGCGTGCCCGTGACCGCCGTCGCCGAGCCGCTGCGGCCGCGGGAGCTGTACGACCGCTTCGTCGCGTTCCGGGAGCGCATCGGCATCGAGGTGGTCGGGCTCGGCGACCCGGGACTGATGTCGACGCTCGTCGAGCGCGCCGGTGCGCACCGGCTGGTGGCACTCGTCGCCGACCGTGACTTCGGGCGCGGCGGCGTGCCCGTGGAGTTCTTCGGCTCGCCGGTCCGCATGCCTGTCGGTGCCGCCACCGTGGCCGTCCGTGCCGGCGTACCCCTGTTCCCCATCACCCTGTGGTACGACGACCTGGCGCGGGTGCGCGTCCACGACGCCGTCGAGGTGCCGGCGCACGGGACCGAGAGGGAGCGGGTGGCCGAGATGACGCGGGCGGTGGGGCGCGTCTTCGAGGACGGGGTGCGCGCGCATCCGCAGGACTGGCACATGCTGCAGCGCATGTGGCTCGCCGACAGGGGGGACGACAGGCGCGAGGCCGCGGCCCGGACGGAGGCCTGATGCGGATCGGCCTCGTCTGCCCGTACACCTGGGAGGTGCCCGGCGGCGTGCAGACACACGTGCACGACCTGTCGGTGGCCCTGCTCGAGCTCGGGCACGACGTCTCGGTGATCACCCCGGCCGACGACGACACCGACCTGCCGTCCCATGTCGTGCCCGGCGGGCGCGCGGTGCCGGTGCCGTACAACGGCTCCGTCGCGCGACTCGCGTTCGGCTTCCGCTCGGTCGCCCGGCTGCGGCGCTGGTTGCGCGAGGGGCACTTCGACGTGCTGCACGTCCACGAGCCCGTCGCGCCGAGCCTGTCCCTGCTCGCCTGCTGGGCCGCGGACGGGCCGATCGTCGCGACGTCGCACACGTCCAACCCGCGCTCGATGCTGCTGACCGCCGCGTACCCGCTGGTGCAGACGGCGATGGAGCGGATCAGTGCTCGCATCGCGGTGTCCGAGGCGGCGCGCAAGACGTTCGTGGAGCACCTGGGCGGTAGCGCCGTCCTGATCCCCAACGGCGTGCTGACCCGCCGCTACCGGGCGCAGGAACGCCTCGACGGCTGGCCGGGCGACGGCGGCGCGCTCGGGTTCCTCGGCCGGATGGACGAGCCGCGCAAGGGTCTCGACATCCTCGTCGAGGCATTCGCCTGTCTCGCCGAGCGCCGGCCGGGACTCCGGCTGCTGATCGCGGGACCAGGTGACCCGGACGACGTGTACGACGCGCTGCCGGCGGCCCTGCACCCGCGGGTCACCGTGCTCGGCAAGGTCGCCGAGGTCGACAAGGTGCGCATGCTCCACTCGGTCGACGTGTTCGTCGCGCCGAACACCGGCGGGGAGAGCTTCGGCATCGTCCTCGCGGAGGCGATGGCCGCCGGCGCCACGATCCTCGCCAGTGACCTCGACTCGTTCCAGCAGGTACTGGGCCCAGGCACGGCAGGGGCGTTGTTCCCGGTCGGCGACGCCGCGGCGCTCGCCGACGAGGCGGCGGCGCTCCTGGACGACCCCGAGCGCCGGAGCCGGCTGGGCGCCGCCGCGCTCGAGGCGGTGCGCGCGTACGACTGGGGCACGGTCGCCGAGGACGTCGTCCGCGTGTACGAGACCGTCACCCAGGGCGCGCGCGTCGTCGAGGCGCGCGCGGATCGGCACCTGCCATGAACGCACTCGTCTGGCTGCTCGTGGCCGCGGTCGTGCTGGTCTCCGCCGCGTTCTGGGCGACGTGGATCGCCAGCCGGCTCGACCGGCTGCACCACCTCGTCGAGACCGCGAGGGCGGCGCTCGACGCCCAGCTCGTCCGGCGGTCGGCCGTGGCCCTGGAGCTGGCGTCGTCCGGCCTGCTCGACCCCGCGGCGAGCATGCTGCTCGCCGACGCCGCGCACCGGGCACGCGCGGTCGACGACACGGACAGGGAGCTGGCCGAGAGCGCGCTGTCCGGCGCGCTGCGTGCGGTGCTCGGACAGCCGGCCCTGCGCAGCGACATCGCGCGGACCGGCCGGCATGGCGTCGACCTGCTCGACGACATGGATGCGGCGATCCGCAAGGTCATCATGGCCAGGACGTTCCACAACGACGCCGTGGCCACGGCGCGCAGGGTGCGCCGCAAGCGGCTGGTGCGGTGGCTGCGTCTCGCGGGCAACGCCGCGATGCCGGAGTTCTTCGAGATCGACGACGCACCGCCACCTCCTGAAACGGCGGCGGAACCTGCTCTAGGCTGAGTGGTCGGCGAACGCGGGAGGACGGAGAACATGGGGCAGTCGGCACGGCTGGCCGCGCACTGGTACGCGACCGCGCTCGTGCTCGTCGCGAGCGCGGCGCTGCGCCTGCTCACCCCGCCCAGGTGGTACCCGATCTGGTGGGCCGTCGCGGAGGTCGGACTCGGCGTCGTGGTCTGCGCGCTGGCCTGGTGGGTCTCGCGCGGGGCGCGGCCCGCGCGACCCGCTGCGCTGGCGACCGGAGGCGTGATCGTCGCGGGGGCCGTCGTGCTCGCGGTGCTCGACGTCGGCTACGAGTTCGCCGCGGTGCCCGCGGTCGTCGGGCTGCTGGCGACGGCGACGTCGCCCGAGGCGTTCACGCGAACGACGGGCGCGCCGGCGACGTCCGGCGAGGCCTGGGCGGTGCCTGCCTTCGTCCCCGGCCCCCGGCCAGGGGTGACCTCCGGGTTGCCGGTGCCGCCGTGGCAGCCCGGCTCACCGGCGCCGGCGTCACCGGCTCGACCGTGGGGGCCGCCGGCGCAGCAGTGGCCGCCGTCCCCGCACCAGCAGGCACGGCAGCCGGCACCGTGGCCGGGTGGACCGCAGGGCCAGGATCCCTCTTCGGCCGGGCAGCAGCAGCAGCCGCCGCATCCATCCGGCGTCCGGTCGGCTCAGGACCGGATGGCGACCGAGTACGGCCCGGCGGGACGCTCGGTGCCGGCGCTCGGCGACGACGCCCCGGTGCCGGACGGGCGGCAGGCCGGCACCCCGACCCCGACCCCTGAGCCGGCGCCGTACGCTGACGGTGGAGCGCAGGCCGGTGAGCAGGCGCTTCGCGCACGCCGGCACCGGGTGCCCGCTCCCCAGGAGCCGGAGTCCGGAGAGCCGGAGTCCGTGGTGCCGGAGCCCGTGCTCCCGGAGGAGGCGCTCCCGCGGCCGACGTGGGACTTCGACCCCAGGCCGCGGGGGAGGCGTGCGGCACCACCGCCGGACGATTCGCCCGACAGCGGCGAACGCGGGGTGGAGTGGGCACCGCGCAGGCGGCGTCACGCCACTCCGGAGTCCGACGACACGCACCACGCCGACGAGGGTCGGGCGACCGAGGAGGAATGAGTGTCAGGTCACTCCAAGTGGGCTACCACGAAGCACAAGAAGGCCGTCGTCGACGCGCGGCGCGGCAAGCTCTTCGCGAAGCTCACCAAGAACGTCGAGGTCGCCGCGCGGCTGGGTGGCGCCGACCTCTCCGGTAACCCGACCCTCTACGACGCCGTGCAGAAGGCCAAGAAGAGCTCGGTGCCCAACGACAACATCGACCGGGCGATCAAGCGCGGCGCCGGGCTCGAGGCCGGAGGCGCCCAGTACGAGACGATCATGTACGAGGGCTACGCGCCCGGCGGTGTCGCCGTGCTCATCGAGTGCCTGACCGACAACCGCAACCGCGCGGCGTCCGACGTGCGTACGGCGGTCACCCGCAACGGCGGCTCGATGGGTGACCCGGGCTCCGTCGCGTACATGTTCAGCCGCAAGGGCGTCGTGGTCGTGCCGAAGTCCGGCGATCTGTCCGAGGACGAGATCCTCGACGCCGTCCTCGACGCCGGCGCGGAGGAGGTCAACGACCTCGACGAGGCGTTCGAGGTGGTCTCGGAGGCGGGCGAGGTGGTCGGCGTGCGCACCGCGCTGCAGGAGGCCGGCATCGACTACGAGTCGGCCGAGGCGAGCTTCGTCCCGAGCGTCACCGTCCCGCTCGACGAGTCCAACGCCAAGCAGGTCTTCCGGCTCATCGAGGCCCTCGAGGACAGCGACGACGTCCAGAACGTCTACGCCAACTTCGACGTGTCCGACGAGGTCATGGAGAAGGTCGGCTGACGCGTCACGCCGCGAGACGTCGGCGGGTCGGCTGGCCCGCGCCGTCCCGGGTCGGTACGTTCGTGCCGAACATCTGTTCGGGCGAGAGGGTGTCAGCGTGTTGCGTGTGCTCGGGGTCGATCCTGGGCTGACCCGGTGCGGGCTCGCCGTCGTCGACGGCGCTCCCGGACGCAAGCCGGTGCTCTGCGAGGTCGGCGTCGTCCGTACGCCTGCCGGTCACGAGCTCGGCGAGCGGCTGGTGGCGATCGAGGCCGTGGTCGAGGAGTGGCTCGACCGGTGGCAGCCGGGTGCGGTCGCGGTGGAGCGCGTGTTCAGCCAGCACAACGTCCGCACCGTCATGGGCACCGCCCAGGCGGGTGCGGTTGCCGTGCTCGGCGCGGCGCGGCGCGGGCTGCCGGTCGCGTTCCACACCCCGAGTGAGGTGAAGGCGTCGATCACCGGCAGCGGCCGGGCCGACAAGGCGCAGGTGGGCCTCATGGTCGCGCGGCTGCTGTCGCTGGCCGAGGCGCCGGCGCCGGCGGACGCGTCCGACGCCGCCGCGCTCGCCATCTGTCATCTCTGGCGGGGAGCGGGTCAGGCGCGGGTCGCCGCCGCCCGCAAGGCCGCGGTGGGGAGAGCATCGTGATCGCGTTCGTGTCGGGGCGGGTGGCCGCCCTCGCGCCGGACTCCGCCGTGGTCGAGGTCGGCGGCGTCGGCCTCACCGTCCAGTGCACGCCGGGCACCCTCGCCGGCCTGCGCCTCACCGAGCCGGCCAGGCTGGCGACGGCGCTGATAGTCCGCGAGGACTCCCTGACCCTCTACGGCTTCGCCGACGAGGACGAGCGCGTGGTGTTCGAGATCCTGCAGACGGTCAGCGGCGTCGGTCCGCGGGTCGCCCAGGCGATGCTCGCCGTGTACGCCCCCGACGACCTCAGGCGCGCGGTCGCCGCGGAGGACATCACCGCGCTGACCCGGGTGCCGGGCATCGGGCGCAAGGGCGCTCAGCGCATCGTGCTGGAGCTCCGTGACCGGCTGGGGGCCACGGTCGGCCAGAACGGCGCGGCGCGTCCGGCGACGGCGGCGGGCCAGTGGCGCGAGCAGGTGGCGTCGGGCCTAACCGGGCTCGGCTGGGGGCAGCGTGACGTCGACGACGCGCTCGGTGCGGTCGCGCCCGAGGCCGAGGAGACCCTCGCCGCGGGCGGCGAGCCGAACGTCGCGGTGCTGCTGAAGTCCGCGCTGAAGTCGTTGAGCCGGAGATAGGAGGCGGTCGCGGATGACAGCGAGCGGAGGAGGCGGTTGCGGGTGACGGCGAGCGAAGGTCGCGTATGACGGGCGGGGCGCACGACGAGGGCAGCCTCGTCGCGTCGGAGGCGGAGCCGGGGGAGCGCGCGCTCGAGGCGACGCTGCGCCCCAGGTCGCTGTCCGAGCTCGTCGGGCAGGAGCGGGTGCGCGAGCAGCTCTCCCTCGTGCTCGAGGCGGCGCTGGCCCGCGGCACCGTGCCCGACCACGTCCTGCTGGGTGGCCCGCCGGGCCTCGGCAAGACCACGCTCGCGATGATCATCGCGAGCGAGATGAACACCCCGCTGCGCGTCACCAGCGGACCGGCGATCCAGCACGCGGGCGACCTCGCGTCGATCCTGTCGACCCTCACCGAGGGCGAGGTGCTGTTCATCGACGAGATCCACCGGCTGGCGCGCCCCGCCGAGGAGACCCTCTACCTGGCGATGGAGGACTACCGGGTCGACGTCGTCGTCGGCAAGGGCCCTGGCGCGACGGCGATCCCGATCGAGCTGCCGAGGTTCACGCTCGTCGGCGCGACGACCCGCGCGGGGCTGCTGCCCGGTCCGTTGCGCGACAGGTTCGGGTTCACCGGCTACATGGACTTCTACGACACCGCCGAGCTCGAACGGATCCTCGCGCGGTCGGCCCGGCTGCTCGACGTCTCTGGCACACCCGACGGCATCGCCGAGATCGCGAGCCGGTCCCGGGGCACGCCGCGGATCGCCAACCGGCTGCTGCGGCGCGTGCGCGACTTCGCCGAGGTCAGGTCCGACGGTGTCGTCACGGTCGACGTGGCCCGCGCGGCGCTGCGTGTCTACGACGTCGACGAGGACGGCCTCGACCGGCTCGACCGTTCGGTGCTCGACGCGCTGCTCTCCAAGTTCGGCGGCGGACCCGTCGGCCTCACCACGCTGGCCGTGGCCGTCGGTGAGGAACCGGAGACGGTGGAGA
The DNA here is from genome assembly GCA_009379955.1 of Streptosporangiales bacterium. NCBI lineage: Bacteria > Bacillati > Actinomycetota > Actinomycetes > Streptosporangiales > Streptosporangiales bacterium. Next base: position 12,284 of record WHST01000163.1, read on the forward strand.
CGGTCGCCGAGCCGTTCCTCGTGCGCCTCGGCCTGCTCGCCCGCACGCCGCGCGGCAGGGTCGCGACGCCGGCGGCCTGGCACCACATGGGCGTCACGCCTCCCGCCCCGACCGACCCGGCGGGTCGCCCGACCCTGTTCGACGGCGACGCCTAGGAGCTCTTCACCTCACGAACGTGGACTTCACCTCGTCCCTGCACGAGGTGAAGTCAGCGTTGATCACGTTAACCTCGGTCTTTCACACCTGGTGGGGCGACACGGGGTGTGGTGATGCGAAAGTGCCTTGTCTGCAAGGGAAACTGGGACTTGTCGACGGTCCTGTTGCTCTTGGAGAAAGGCACTTCGCGGGTGAA